>JACIYF010000089.1 GCA_014360065.1 Clostridia bacterium
AAAGCATCACAGACCGTCACCCGGCCAAATCCTTCCGCCTTTCTTTCCCCGATTCCCTCTTGCTCTAGAAGGGCCAGCCGGGCGTATAGTTCATCCTCGCCCACCTGCGCCGCCCCCAAGTCCACCTGGTACGCAAACACCGAGCCAGGAGCCAAAGCCAACTCATCTTCCTTGGGAAGTCCCCAAGCCGAGTTCCAGCCCGACACGCCGACCGGCCGTACGGCCTTGAAAACTGGCCTTATTGACCCAACCGGTAGATCTAGAGCCTTCTCTAGATAGGAGCTACTGATTCCTACCTGATAGCGGAGAAAAGCATCGACGATGATGAGCCGCGATTGTAAAGTTAGAGAAAACAAGCGCTGGTCTTCAGTCAGGCGAGCACGCTTAGCAATTTCTTGGTTGAAACGCCTACAGCGATCAGGCACAGTATTGCCTGGCGCCAACTCTTCCTTCTCCAGGCTAACAGTTTCAACCCGGCAAGATCCTAGCCCCCGGCTCACCGCTCGGCCGATGTGGATGGAGCTACCCTTAAAAACCAGAGTCCGGGCCATGTCCTCTAGTACTTGTGAAAGGGAGATTGGCTCCGTAGCCTGGCTTGCCTTGGAGCGATAGCTGATGGAGCCGTATAGGAATTGGCCTTCCTGCAAGCAGTCGCTGCTGAACAGCACTCCTCTTCGCACCGTTCCCGTATAAGAGTCGATGGCAGTTCCCGCCCGAATCACTTTTTCCACTTCCAGCTGGCGATATCCGGCCTGGGAGCGCAGGTACCAACCTGCCAACGGCTCAAGGCGTTCCTCGCACCCAGGTGCAGGGCAATAACGGTAAGTTTTCCCAATTGGCGCCGAGGGACCCTGGCCGGTAAGCTTGGAAATTATCTCCGGAATTAGAATATCCATGACTCCATGGGCCTGCTGCCCGCGGTCCCGTTCATCGGCCTTGAACCCCCCAAAGCGCTTGCAGGTCACCGCCGTCATGGGGATAGGGGAGCTAGGTCCATTTTCATCCCCAAGCACCAGGTCGCTGAAGATTAGCTGCCCTGAGGTAAACCAGTCTCGAAACCGAGCATCAGGTTGTCCAAGCTGGTCTAGGTAAGCTTGGGCCAGAGCTCCCCGCCAAGTAGTTCCGGGTACAAATTCTAGACCGGCAGTATGGGCGCTGGTAGCCTTTTTGGCCGTAACTGCCAGTGGCGCCTGCAATTTCAATTTAACCTTCAGCTTCACCTCCTCACCCCCTCACCCAGCTATACAGTCATCGTAGAGGCAAATACTATCCCAATCTTCCCAGATGCTTTCTGGTTTAATTTCCTTGTGGTCTAGGGTTAGCCGAGAAATAGTAACCTGGCAACGCCCAAACCCCAGGGACCGGCCTCCCCCGAGGCTATTAACAAGCTTCAAGCTACCGACCAACAGTCTAAGCTCTAGAGGTATTTCCTCTTCAGGGGGTATAGTGCTGGCCATGCTGCCGGATATGGAAGCGCAAAACATCATGGGAGACTCAATCGTATGCTCCGTAGTAAATAGCCGCCGTCCTACTGCCGTACCCAACCGCCGGCTAATACTTACCCTAGTCCTGAGTCCATACAAGCTTTCCCACCTCTGGTCTTTTGTTTCGGGCGAGGTCTGGCAGTGGGCATCAGAAAAATAAAGGCGAGAAGGGAACGAGGGCGATCCCATGAGATTGCATATGATGCAAGGCTTCTCCCGGCAAAGCTTTTCCGGCCGGGTGCCAATGCAGTGCCGTACGCCCAAGGCACCAGCCAACTGCTCACATGCCTTGCGGACCGAGCCCTTGATGGTTGAGCCCGGAATAACCAGCCGGCCTTCCTGGCCGCGAACCACAGTGCTGTTGGCCTCAAGGCTCCGGAAGCCGCTACCCCACCGGGCCGGCCCCAAGGTGGTGATTCTTAGTTCTACTTCTAACCAACTGCGCCTGCTAGACAAATAAAACCACCTCCCAGCTCCTAACCTATCAAGTCGTAAACCTCGATCAAATCTAGCATGGGAGTGCCGATCCCTTGCCCAGCAGGCATATCTACCCACGGGCTTAGGGGCGAAGACCCAAAGGTCTGAAATACCTTGAGCATCTCCTGGCGCGGTTGGGCCTTCAGGCGACTTACTACTTCCAGACAGGTCAAAGCAAAGTCAGCTTTGGACTCAAGAAGTGAGCGCCGCAAGCGCTGCAGCTTATTCCTAGGCATATTGGCTCCTTTAAGCGCCCGGGCGCAATTTACCAGCTCAGCTAGCTCCTCAACCGTATACGGCCTCAAGCTCAACCGCAGCCACTGGCCGTTTTCCTCCCGAACCCAGCTTTGGCGCATGAAGTTGAGGCTGGGATATAACCCTCCAGCCAGAACCGCAAAGTCAATCATGCCTCGGCTGCCGCTTTTGACCGGCCCTGAATCAGAACCTTCAGCCTGAGGCCGGTTTGGGCCGAGGTAGCCTGTCCACTCGGGGTGGTGGCGGCGGATGACCCTCCCTTTCTTGGCTAACTTGAGAAGCTCTTCAGCCAGGTCGACTACATTGGTCAGCGGGTACTTGACCGGAGCAATTACCACTCCCGCTGATAGGGTGATGCTTTCAGCCACGGTCCCTTGGACCTCTTGGGCAAAGAAATTGAGGATATCCATGGCTATTTCTAGGGCCTGGGAAGCTGAGGTCACGACGATTACGTCATCTCCCCCTAGAATTATAGGCTCAAAAGGAAAGGTGCCGTTGGCCCAGCAGTTGGCATCTAAACGCTCATAAACGGCCCGGAAGGTGGCCTGGTGGACCGCCCGATCAACGGTTTCAGAAAAGCGCCCTAGCTCTTCGAGGCTGCGAAGTTTACCCAGGGCCTCGCCCATATCATTGCCATCGCAATAGATAAGGCCAATAAAGTCGCCGCCCAGGCTCCCGCTATCGGCTTTCCCGATGTCATCCAAATCTCTCGGCCACTCAATCTTGGAAGAAGCGCCTTGCTGTTGGCGGTGGAAATCTTGATATTGCCTGCGCAGCTCCGATTCCTCACCAAGCCCCGCGGTCCGCTTTTGGTAGCAGGATCGGCAAAGGTATTGCTCACCCTCTTCAGCCTTCGTGCCTTGGTATAGGCAAGAAGCAGGATAAGAACCACAGGCTTCGCACTTGCGGGCAAAGGGAAAGGTAAACCAACTCCCAACGTAATCTTTTTGGCGCTTGGCCTCTCGCATTCGGCTGGATAGTTCGGTCCAGCATTCGCCGAAATCCTGGTTGAGCCGGTCCTTTTGGGTCAGGAGGGTTACTCCGGTAATGCTACCGGTAACTGTTTCCTTTATGTACAGCTCTTGCACTTTAGTGATGAGCTCTTGGGCTTCCTCCGGCACTACACAAAATAGGGCCCCTCCTCCGTTGCTATACACCGGCTTCGGTCGGGAAGGGAGGGTCTCTGCAACTTTGGGGATTTCTTCGCGATTCAAGCGGTCCAGCTTGGAGCTCGCTCCCCGTATGTCCTGTAACCGTCCGTACCGAAAAACGTAGTCTTTGATCCGGTCGGTATCAAACGACACTAAGGCTACATCTGTTTCGCCCACGCCTTTACCGGCCTCCTTTCCGGCTTACTTCTTTAATGATAACATGCGAAGGCGACACCAATTGTCGTTGGATAAAGAATTTGTGGTCATCTCTGCGCCAACGCATCCGTCGGCTCCCCGTTCCTTTCTGCCCGGTGTTGGTTCAAACCAAAAGCATCCCGAAGCTGGTCACGAGCCTGGTCCTTCCCCGTCGATGCCAACAAACTGCAGCTGGGCAAACTCTTGCATCCAATCGATGCCCTCAACCCTGGCCCAGGCCTCCAAACGCTCTAGGGTCAGTTCCTTGAATTGCCTATATTCCCTAGGCTCATTTTCCCCCGAGGAAAGGTGGAAGTGTTCAAAACCATGGGCAAAGATGTTGTAGTTGCGAGCGTTGACCTTGCCTATGAGCCGTGAAAAGCTAAGGCCTTCGGTAAAAGCATCACCAAGAGCAGCCAAAACTACGTAGCTTTCAACCAGGGAAATGGGACTAGGCAGCTGACGGAAAGGCCGCAAGCCACTCTTAGGTGTAGCGCATACCTGGTTGATGCGGTCGAGAAGATCCGAGGGCAGGTTATCGTAGTTTGGCTCGTGGGTATCGATCCCATAAGTAGCCAAACGGCGCTGGGCCAGCATTTCCACAATTCGGTAAAAGAGCAAGCTAGCCATATCCAGTTTCCCCTGCCTTTCGCGCCGCAAAGCGTTCTGATAGATGCTCCCTACCAATCCGATCACGGCGGGCAAATCTTGGAGAAACTCCAGGTCCAAGTGTCGTAACCGCGAACTAGCCTGGCTTTGGCCCGAAGGGACATTGTCAGGTTCAAAATAGCGTTTTAGAAGTTCCACGGTAGCCATCTGTTTACGCAACCGACTCATAGTTTCCATCGTAAAAGGAACCAGCCGCTTGCCACTGCTGGTATGCCCAAAACGCTCAACTGCGTCTATGAACTCCCTCATCTTGACAGCCGCTTCAACCCAGTCCAGGTTATCCCACGCCTCGTACGCAAGGCACAAGGCGGAAAGCATCTCGCAACGCCTAGCTTCCGGGTCCGGCACTCTAGAGGCCAAGCGCCGCCAGATCCTGGCCGCACCCAGATAATCGCCCTCTCGATAGAGGTTCAGGGCCAGTTCCTCTTCTAAGTCTCCAAATACAGCGTAGGGATTAACAAGGTAAGTCAGGTGCTCGCTCCCCGGCTCGGGCCGGCGGAGGGCAGGGGAGTACTTGCTGTTTACGTAAACCAAATCAGCGCCTATCATCACCCCGGCCATAGCGATCCCAGCAGCCATGGCTTTGGTGCCCCCAGTAGGATCCACAGCTACGTTGGCCGGACGCCCCCACTCCTCGTAGACTTCCTTAACCGCTTGGTATATATCGGCAGTGTTAGCAGGATCGACTTCTCGGTAAGTATACTGGCTGGGCTTAAGCTTGGTAGTCTCTATTACCAAATCCATAAACTCCCTGGTATCCGGGCTGGGAAGAAAGAGAACCCGCCGGGGCTTTAAAATCGATATGCAGAGAGCTAACGGCTGGTACGAGAAACCCAAAGATAGGATCAAAAGATCATACTGCTTCCTTACCTTGGAGCGCTCACGGTAGGTAAAAACCTCGCTCAAGAGGGGCATGATCTCCTGGTCGTAAAAGTTCTCGGCCTCTTTTCTGGCCGCTTCGCTGCCGCGCGGCATGCTTTTCCAGATGCGAGTCCGCTCGGATAGGGATTGCTCGAGAGCACGGATATATTCCTCATCTGCCTCATGACCTAGGTTGCCACCGGTCGACTGACCACAGCCACCGGGTGCCTCGCCAACATAAGCTACCTTTGCGCCATCGGTCCTGCCAATGCCACCTACCCCACTGCCCTGCCTTAACACGCCATTGGCTTGGCCCCTGCCTTGCCTCGAAGATAGCTTCTCCTCAGATTCCATGGTCGCACCTCTTTGATAAATACCAAACCTCGGTCGAAGTCAACCCGTCTGGCTTCTCGCCCGGTCAATAGCGCTGCCATCCCGAGCGCATATTTTCCTGATAATTGTTACTTCCAGGTACATCCGGGTAATTCCTGCTAAGATTGGTTGATTTTACCCATTATCCCATCCTGCTTGCCACCCCTTACGCCTAGTAATGACAGATTTGGCCGCCATCGTTATGTCTTGCTGAACCCCTGACATCCTGTGAGCAAAACCAGCTGGAGGCCGCAGATTTCTATACATACTTCCTTGGACCTGGATCTTCTTTCCTTTTTAGCTTACTTTTAGCCTCCCACATATCAATAACCCGGCGCGGCCGGCGAAAGGATCTTTCTGTACTTGCACTGCTAGGGTTTCCCGTGGCCGTGTCGCCACGCCTAGCGCCATTATCCGATGCAGCATGTTTGGCGTGAACCCGAGTCGCGGCATGACCGTCAACGCCAGCACTCTTGGTGTCCTTGGCCCGTAAGATGCTTTCTATCTCGGCCACAATTCTGTCCACCTGAGGAGCAGAAATTCATCTCGGCCCAAAGAGAAATCATCATGTAACCGCCTGCAAATCCGAGCCAGCCTCTCCCGGGAACGAAGAACGGCCCATTGTGCATCTGTGGCCGGCGGCTTCTCCCATTCGTTGAAAGCTCCTGCCACCCGCACATCCCAAAGCAGACACCGAACCCGGTGCTTGGGCAAAGGTATTATTTCTAGACCTGGCCAAGCTACGATTTCGGCCAAGTGAAAATCGCTCCCTTCCGTGGCTACAACGGGCCCTCCGCCGTGAGCATAGCCTTGGAATGGTCTCCGTTCATTCGCTTGGCTCTCGGCCACAGCCATCACGTGAGCCAAAATCGCTTGGTAGTCCTCCAAGTACCGCCGATAGGGTACCAAATTGGCCGACATCAATGCCCGGACTTGCTTAACCGGGCGGGGAGAAATTAGACCAAGCAATTCCCTCACTGCTGCCTGCATCTTGAGAAAAGTCTTCGGCGGAATTGCGCACCACATCCGAGCCAATGCCTCGGGAGACGAAACTGCCACAAACCCCACCACACAGAACGGCACAGCAAATGGTCCTCGAAACTCTTTCTCTATCCGTATGGGCAAGGCTTTATCCCCCAGGTACTAGTTGCCCTATCCAAGCTATGCTCTCGCATTTGGGACTCGGGCTTTCGACTGGCACTGCCGAGCCACATTCCGCCTCCATTAAGATCGATCATCGGACTTGTGAAAGCCCTGTTAAGAATGAGAAGCCCTCTTAAGCGGAGAGCGGCCCCGACACTTTACCTCCATTAACATCATCGGTACCTAACCTCTCAGGTTATAGGTGTGAACCTAACAATTCTCAAATCTATCTCCCCATCTCCTTATCCAAACCGTCACCGTACCCCTGACCCGCCTACGGCAAACCCTTTGGCCGTCCGCCTTCACCCCAGCTTCCCCCGCTCTTCATATCCTTGGCTCGCTCTCCATAAACTCTCTCCCTCCGAGCCCTTCTGGCCAACTCGCCCAGGCCACCCCGCAAGCTTGGCCTCCCCGCACGGCGCGCCAGTCCTGCCGCCAACGGGTTTAACTGCCGTATATCCTTTCAACCGCGTACTGATTTGAATATAGTGAATATAGCCATGAGAGGCTCGCCATCGTTTTCCGGGAAAAGCTCCTTGAAGCGCAGGCGGAGATAGAGGCCCACGAGAGAAAAACTCTCACCTGAATGCCAAAACCCAGCCGGGGTGCCACAACCTGGTGGCCCGGCTTCCCTCTTTAGCCCATTCCCACCATGTCCCAACGCTAACGTAATTTGCGAAAGTCAAGCAGGGGTTGGGCCCTGGGTCATCCCCAGTTTTAAATTTCTGGCATCAAGGAAGGTAAGAATCCCAATAATCGGCGGCAACTTACCCTGAAAGCATTGAGGGTATAATATCCAACCTGCCACAGTCCAAGAACACGCCTTTGGGTAGTGGAACTTGCTACCAATTTTCGGTGATAACCTTTCTCCTCGCCATAAGCCCCGGCCAGGAGTAAGAAGAGGTAAGCATAAACTACTACCAACAGTAAACGCTCATAGCGACAAGCGGTAGAAAGAACTACACCCTTAAGCCCCAGGCCCGTGCGCAGGTTCTTAAAGTCCTTAAATTTTTCTTCAATCTCCATACGGTGCCCGTAGGCTTTAGGTATTCTTTTAGCCTCCCAGTCAAGATTGGTAACTAAAAACCACGGCTCTTCCTGCCCGGGGGCAAACTGGTAAATAAGCCGCACCGGATACTTTTCTTTCTTATGGTAGAGCACCTGGCCAAAGTCGATTAGCTGGTTTAGGCGCACATTAAAGGGTTGTAAAGTTCCGGTGAATTGCTGGCTATTTATCCAGGCAGTGCCAGAAACCCGGATGATATACTTAAACCCCAAAAGCTCTAGTTTCTTAAATAGCTCCACCCGCCCAAATCCGCGGTCGGCCAATACTATAGCTTCCATCCCCGGAGGAATAAGGTTTCTTAGTTTCTCTAACAACTTCTCTTCTTCTTGGTTCTGGCTTAATTGTGGATTTTCTTTTTCCACTACTCGCCATAGAACAGGTATGGCTCGGGTACCTATGATGACACTCGCAAAAAGGGTTTGATGTTTTTTGTCGTGCAGGTCGGTCCAATCTAAAGCTATTAATAACCTCTCCCTTGAGCTAAAAAGCCAGGTAATCAAAGGCTTAACCGCTTTCTCTATGCTTATCCTGTTGTTGCCTAAGAAACGATCTACAAGCTTTATCTTATGTTTTGTAGCTACTGGCCCCGGGATGCCCCGGGCTATAGCCGCAACACCAATACGGCGCGATTTCATTAGCCCATATACCAAAGCTGCTAATGTTTTCCTCTGGGACTTGCGCAAATCCTTAAACCATGTTATAAAGTTCTTGAGAAATCTTTTAAAACTCATGGGAATCCTCCTTTCGGGGCTGGTATCTAAGATTATCTCTTCGAAAGGAGGATTTCCTTTTCCTTCCTCAGCTTCACTCCCAGAATCATCAGAATCATCAAACTGGGGATTCGCCAGCCCGTTAGGGCGTTGACCCATATTATCCAGAGCGAACTCCCGCCTGCTACCAAGGGCGAGCTATATCTTCGCGTTGCCAACTGGGCTGCAGACGAAGAGGACTTTGCATTAGCGCTTAAGGCCTCAGAGAAAGCCTTGGAGATAGACAGTACTAACATTGTCGCCAAAACGTTGAAGGCCAGGTCGCTGGCCAAGCTGGGGCAGGTAGAGGCGGCCGAGGCTGAGCTAAAGGATGCGCCAGCAGATCCCCGAGTAGAAAACGAGCGCGGTTGCCTGGCCCTTGCGCAAGGGCGGCTGGACCAGGCTGAGGCCCATTTCCGCGGCATACTGGCTCGGGATCCTGCCGATTCCGTAGCGGCAACCAACCTAGCTCAGGTTCTCATCCTTAAGGGAAAGATCGAGGAAGCGTTGACTACCGTGTATCCATTCGCTACTTCGAACCAACAGTCCTCTGCGAAGCCGGTTCTTCTTGGCGCTCGCTGCCTAAACTCGCTCGAGCGCTACATCGAGGCCTTAAACCTGCTTTCTCTTACCGATACTGCAACCATGAAGCCGGAAGAACTGTTGGAGTGGAATTTGATCCAGGGTAACGCTCATTTCGGCCTTGAAAACTGGGATCAGGCTGCCGATTACTACTTCGAAGCCTATAGCATCGATTCCGAAAACCCCGAACTTCTCTTTAGGATTGGGCTTTTAATGCTTAGGCTCAGGCGCTGGGAAGACGCCGAAAATGCCTTCATAAGAGTGCTGGCCTCTGAGCCTAATCATCAGGAAGCCCATACGCTACTAGAAGTTAGCAGAAGCATGCAGGTCATGGAGGCAAGGTAGAAGGGCAGAGATCGGCATGAAAGGCCTTATTCTTTCTGGGGGCAAGGGAACCCGGCTGCGGCCCCTAACCTATACTACTACCAAACAGCTTATCCCCGTGGCCAACCGGCCGATTTTGTTTTTCGTTCTCGAGCAGGTTGTCCAAGCAGGGGTAACTGACATTGGCATCATCATTTCCCCGGAGACAGGAGATAGCGTTCGGGAGGCAGTAGGGGATGGCAGCGGCTTTGGCGCTAGGGTAACCTACATACTCCAGGAGCAACCTCTAGGCTTAGCTCATGCAGTTCAGACGGCCCAGGACTTCCTTGGGAACGAAGACTTTCTCATGTTTCTGGGAGATAATCTCATCCAGGATGGCGTGGCTGGCTTGGTGGAAGCTTTCCAAAAAAGCGGTGCCGATGCCGCCATTTTGCTAAAAGAAGTCTCAAATCCCCGCTCCTTTGGTGTCGCGGTTCTTGATGATCAGGGCCGAGTGATCCGGTTGGTGGAAAAGCCTAAAGATCCGCCTAGCGATTTAGCCTTGGTGGGAATTTACCTGTTTACCCCGGCCATCCATCAGGCCATTGCCAACATTCGCCCCTCCTGGCGAGGCGAACTAGAGATCACCGATGCCATCCAAGAGCTTCTCCAGTCCGGAGGAAAGGTCTTGGCTCGCCGAGTGGAGGGCTGGTGGCTGGATACAGGCAAAAAGGATGATATCTTGGAAGCTAATCGCGCCGTTTTGGACGCTTACGCCTGCACCCGCCTGGAAGGAAGCATTGATGCTAGCAGCCGCATTGTCGGACGAGTAAGCATCGGTCCCGGCAGCCAGGTAAGGAATACCACCATTCGGGGTCCAGTAGTCATTGGGTCCCAGGTGGTTTTGGAAAACTGCTTTATCGGCCCTTTTACGGCCATCGGTAACGGCAGCAGGTTAAGCCGAGTGAGTCTGGAGCATTCAGTGGTTTTAGAGGAATGCGAGCTAAGCGATATTCCCCGCATTGAAGACAGCCTGCTAGAATAAAGCTTCTCGTACAACTAATTGGTGCTTTGCTGGACCAAATATTAAATTGGAAGAATCAATTAGAGGAAATCCTTACAACCACCTTGAATCCTGAACTAAGCATCTAGTGAGGTGGGATGGCTATGGAACTCCGTTGGTGGCTGACCGGAGCCTGAATCCTCTGAGGTGATGAAATTGAAGTACGGTCATTCGGTGTAGGTACCCCCTCAGGCCGCCGCTCGCACCCGGTCCCAGTA
>JACIYF010000090.1 GCA_014360065.1 Clostridia bacterium
CTTTCCCTTTTCCCCATTCGCTCTTTTTCCGTTCGATTTGCCCCTCATTCGTCCAAAGCCCCTCCGGGTTGCGGCCTAGTTCGGGATTCGAGCCTCTAAGTCTTCCGCCGTAGAATAAGCTCAAGGCCCAGGGGAACGGGGGAAGGGCGGCCTCGGCGGGGCCGCCGCCCCAGGAGACCGGCAAGCTGGATGGGTTTCGCTGGCTAGCTGGGCTCAGGGCCAAAACCAAGCACGGAAAAGGAAGGGAGGTGAAGGTAGTGCCAGTGGTAGTTACCCCAGTTGACTCCAGCCTGCGCCTGCAAGTGCAGACCGGCGTGGACGCCAAGGGCAACCCGGTGATCGTTAACCGCAACTTCAACCGGGTCAAGCCGGAGGCTGCCGATCAGGATGTCTTCGACGTGGCTCAGGCCTTGGGCGGCCTGCAGATGCACACCGTCTATGCCATCCAGCGGGTGATGGAGTCGAGCTTGGCTCCTGGAGCCTAATTGCCGAGCCTAGTTGAAGCGACCCAACCCTAAACCAGCGGACCCAAGGCTTGGGTCCGCCTGGGCTGGGGAGCAAGGGCCTTGCCAGCCGCCGGTGGCCAGCGGTTAAACCCTGGCAGGCTTGGTGGGGCGCAAGGCCAAGGGCACAGCCTGGAAAGTGAGGGTTCAAGCGGAAAGGAGGTGAAATTATGGCTGCCCGGTTAGAGATGCTCTTTACCACCGAAGGTGGGCGCAGCGCCACCGTGGCCGTTGCCGATCCCAAGGATGGCCTAACCGCTGCGGAGGTCAAGGCGGTCATGGACATGATCATCGCCAAGAACATCTTCACCGCCCCCAGCGGCAACCTGGTCGGCGTTCGCGGCGCTCGCCTGGTGGACCGCCAGGTTACCGAGATTGACCTCAAGGCCACTGCCTAAGCCTCAGGTTAAATTGCCGCAAGGGAGGTAAGGGTAAAGGCAAGGTTAGGAACCGGGGGCGGGGGCTGAGGGTAGGTCCCGGAGCCACAGGCTGTTGGCGAGGGGCTGTCCCCTCCTTCCCCCTCCCCCGGAGGTTTCCGACTGCTTGAATTGGCCCGCGCTCGCACGCCCAGCTCCTCGGTGGTTAGCTGGTTAGACTGGGAGTGGCCCAGGGCTTGGGCGATGGGCAACTGCGACTCGGCAAGATTCGCACGGGAGAAATCAAAAGGTAACTTCCAGCAAAGGAGGTGAGATCATGGAAAACTTATGGGCCCAGGTTGGCAATTGGGGGTTCCCGATGGTGGTGGCGGTTTGGTTATTGATGCGGGTGGAGAAAAAGCTAGATGCGCTCACTGTTGCCATCCAGCAGCTAAAAGATGCGGTAGACTGGCGATTGGCATCACCGTTCCCTGGCCCAGCTCCGGGCCCCAATCCCAGCATCGGGGCTAGCTTTAGCTCCAGCCCTACCGGTGGCGGAGGTGGACCGGGGTCAGGCCCTGGCGCGGTTAGTTTCAGTTCCTTGCCGCCGGCCAGCCTTGAGTCTGGCAGGGTACCGGCGGGCGGCATCGATCCCGGCAATCTCGAGGTCTTTTCGGACGGCCGGCACTGAGGTGCCGGAGTGCTTGACTAGTCGCCGGCAAACGAGGAAAGGAGGTTTTGCCATGCGGAAGTGGACTTACGTAGTCATTCACCATACTGCCGCTGAGGAAAAGAATATCGAGCAGATCCGTCGCTATCACCGGGGATTGGGCTGGCGAGACATCGGTTACCACTTTGTAATTGAAAAGGATGGGCAAGTGGCGCAGGGGAGGTCGCTTGACCTCCCCGGGGCTCATTGCAAGGCTTCTGGAATGAACTTCAAAGCCATTGGCATCGCCCTCATCGGCAACTTCGATAATCATCCCCCGGCCGAGGTACAAGTGGAGGCCCTGGTGCGGCTCCTCCACCGCCTAATTGCGGAACACAGTATTAGCCCGGCCAACGTAACCATCCACCGGCTGGTGCCGGGGGCTGCCACCCGCTGCCCAGGCCGATACTTTCCTTGGGAGAGGGTAAAGGGCGAGCTCACGGCTGGTTCGGTACAGTTCGCTAAATCGCCCGGCAGGGTGCAGCCTGACGACCCATCGTCGGGCCCGGCCCCAGAGTCACCACCATCGCTGGTGACACCGCCGGTGTTGCCCCCTCAGTCGTTAGTAAGAGGTGCGGTTGACCGCGGCCCTGAGGAACCATCGCGCCATGTGGTTTCTGGCTCGGGATCTACCCGGCTGTGGAGAGTTCAGGCCGGCGCCTTCAGGGACCGCGCCCATGCCGAGGCCCTAGCCGCCCGCCTCAAACAAGCCGGCTTCGACGCCTATATCTGGGATGGATAGGGGGTGCCAGCCAGTTCCCTTTTCCGCTGCCCTCGCCTCCTTGATCAAATCCTACCCTGCTGGCCTCAATTTACCGGCCCCCAGTCACGGCCCTCATTGTCACTCGCTGTCTCTTTTACTCCTCAGGCATAGAAACCGTCTTGGGCTTCGCTCTATCGAGCCCTCATTGTTCTTTACCGTCCCTTCTGTCCGGACCCAGTTCGCTTCCTTAAATTAACTCATGGAGCCAATTGCGATGTCCGGAAGTAACGATAGATAGGCCATTTAACGGTGCTAGCAAAAATATTTTACCCCAGTATGGTCCAGGTTTTTATGCCGGTTAGCAGGTGAAAAGCGGCAGGTCTGGCAAAATTGACCCCAAAGGAGAAAAAAAGAGAAAAACCAAGGAATAATAAGTAATAAGCAGGAAAACCCCCTATTTCTGGCGAATCCTTTTTTGACCCAAAAAGATAACCAGAGGAGGTTTTCCTGCATGGCTATTATACCGCAAAAACAACTTTTTGGGTGGCAGGAAATTGACCAGCTTGGGGATCTAGAGCGTTTGCTGCTGGTGGTGAATCACCTGCCCGATGAAAAGCTGATGCAAAAGCTGGAACATGATCGCGGCAAGGGACGGGACGACTATCCGGTACGTGCAGTCTGGAACTCTATCCTGGCAGGAATAGTTTATCAGCATCCCTCCATTGAAAGCCTACGGCGGGAGTTATTGCGGAATGCGCAACTGCGTGAGATTTGCGGGTTTAACCTTTTTTTGGGGGAAAAGGCGGTACCGCCAGCTTATGTGTATAGTCGTTTCTGCCGTAAACTCATGCAGTATGCCGACGAAGTGGAAGAAATATTCTTTGGCCTGGTCGAGGAAATAAGCACGCTCCTGCCGGATTTCGGGCGGGCTTTGGCTATGGACTCAAAAGCCATCAGTAGCCTGGCCAAAAGGCCAAAGCGGGATAAAAAGCCCGATGGGCGCCGGGACACCGATGCTGACTTTGGCAAGAAAACCTACCGGGGAAAAAGACAAGACGGCACCCGGTGGGAAAAAGTAGTTTCCTGGTTTGGCTATAAGCTCCACCTCATAGTTGACGCTGTCTATGAGCTGCCCGTAAGCTTTGGTGTAACCAAAGCCTCTGTAAGCGACCCTAAAGAGGGACATGAGCTCCTAGAACGCCTGGCCCAAAACCAGCCCGAGATTATAGAACGCTGTGAGGTCCTGACCGCCGATAAGGGTTATGATGACACCAAACTAATCGTTAAACTATGGGATAACTACCAGGTTAAGCCGGTCATCGATATCCGGGATATGTGGCGGGACGGTGAAGATACGCACCTTGTAACCGGGAAGGACAATATCGTTTACGATTACCAGGGCACGGTCTACTGCCACTGCCTAAAGACCAATAAACGCTTAGAAATGCCCTTTGGGGGATTTGAAAAGGACCGTGAAACCCTAAAATACCGCTGCCCGGCCCGACATTATGGTATAGAGTGTAAAGGGGAAAAACAGTGCCGCCTAACCGGGGGAGTGCGCATTCCCCTTAAGGAAGACCGGCGGGTCTTCACCCCGGTTGCCCGGTCCAGCTACAAATGGACCACTCTTTATAACCAGCGCACTGCGGTAGAAAGGGTAAACAGCCGCCTGGATGGGGCCTATGGATTGGAGAAGCATTTCATCCGCGGCCTTAAAAAGATGAAGTTGCGGTGCACGCTGGCGCTAATGTTAATGCTGGCCATGGCGGTGGGCCGGACCCGAGAAAAACAAGCAATAAACATGAGGAGCCTGGTAAAGGCGGCCTGACCGAGCTTAATCTGGGCCAATAAAATAACCAACAGGTGCTCCCAGGGATAAGTGCGCCCTTTAGCTGGGGATGGCAGGGAGCACGGCGGTTATTCACGCCAAAACCAACCTTGGGAACATTGTCTCTTAGCCTGGAAAACACCCCTTCTTGGCATAAGCTTTATCCGGCCAGAAGAAAAACGTCCACAACGCAAATGGCTCCGGTAAACTTGGAGTTGACAAAAATCAACTCCGCTCCTGCTTTTTTATCTCGTCAATCAATAAAAGCTGGTGTGCCACGCTGCGTGACAAACGGCTGGTATCTAAACAAATAAACCAGCGGATGCCGCCGGCTTTTAGCTTTTCCAGCGCCGCCACCAGGGCGGGGGCTCTAAGATTGAGCCTGAGACCCCTTCGTCTACAAATTCTGTTATTTCAGTTGCGCCTAATTCCTGGGCCTTGGCCCTGCATTCCTCCCGCTGCGCCGCAATGGAATAGCCGCGTTCGGCCTGTTCCTCAGTGGACACTCGTAAATATATCAGTGCAGCGCTCACCTTCCCTGACCCTCCTTCAGCTTGACTTTGCTTTGACTTGCTTGCGAGAATTTCCTGCTCTGTTCAGGAAGGCGGAACAGAAGAAAGCGAATGGCTTCCCGGTAGGCTTGTTCACGTTCATCCTGGGAGCCGCTGCGGGTTACTATTACTTCAAATTCCCGCTTTGCCATGGCCCCCACCTCCTATTAAGGCCCGATGGCCGGGCAAAAACCCTTCCACCTCTAAGCCTACCGGTACCTCGAAGCAGATTCCAATTATCAAGCAAATAACTGCACTTTTTTCATTAATTCAGTTTATGCTGGAGGCGTCTATGGACGACCCGGGGAGAAATAATTACCATTTCTAAGCCTTGGGCCGTTGAGACGGCAAGGTGGAGACAACAAAAACCCCTTCACCTTGCTGGTGAAGGGTCTGGTATAAGTTTCCGCCGTCAGTTTATTTCCCAATGTCTTCCTTAATTTTGACCACTTTCATTTTGCAAAAACTCCTTAACGGTCGCCAAGTCTTCCTCTAGCTCGTCGAGATCATAGTTGAGAGGAATGTTATGTGCGGCCAAGAAATCGAGGAATTCCTGTTTGGAAACGTTGGCCAGTTTCGCCGCCTTGCCCAGGGATAAACTCCCATCTGCGTAAAAGGTTGCCGTCAGCCTCTTCAAGGCCTCCATTTTTACCAGTTGAGCCGATTCCCGGCCTTTGATGAACAGTTCTTTTGGCAACTCGAGATCAATCCTTATAGTTTGGTCCGGCATTTTATCGCCTCCCGGAAATACCAACTTTAGTAAAATCATACCATAAGAGATACACCCCAGCGGGGGAAGTCCAGGAGCTTACGAGAGCTGTCCTTGGAAGGGGTGAAAATCCGTGAGAAATACTGGACATGAAGGCCGCACTTTTCGCAGCACCGCCTTATTCGGCCAGCCCACCGCCAATTAAGCGTCAAATAATGTGGGCATTAACACCCACTCAGGCCTCAGCGACGGAAGGCAGTTGAGTTTGAGCATTCTACATGGTATAATCTTACAAAAGAAGCACCGATAACCCAAATAAGTAGTGGTAATTATGACCTTCTTCAAAGAAAAACTTCTATTTTTAGGGAGTAGTGGCTTTTTCTAGGACAAAAATGGGGGGCTCTCTGTGGAAGAAGTACTTAATTTAGTAGTCGAAAAGATAGTGAAGACTGTAAACCCCGATAAAATTATTCTTTTTGGATCCAGGAGCAGGGGGCAGGAAGGATCGTATAGTGATTATGATCTTTTGGTGCTAAAGCGAGGAATAAATAATCGCCGTGCTTTAGCCCACCAGATCTATAGAATCCTGGTCGATGTTCCAGCGGCCGTGGACATACTTGTAGAAACCCCGGAAAAAATAGAAAGGTACCGTAATTCACGAGGGTTCGTGTATGCTGAGGCCGCAAGAGGGCGGGTAGTTTATGAGCGATGAACTATGGCGCCTGTGGTTCCAAAGAGCAAAAAGTAACCTCGCAAGGGCAGAACTTGGCAGGCAAAACTCAGATATTCTCTACGAAGATCTTTGCTTTGATGCCCAGCAGGCAGTTGAAAAGTCCCTTAAAGGTATAATGGCATTCCTGGAAGTGGATACCCCGAAAACCCATTCTATTGGGTACCTTTTGAAGTTAATTGAAGAGTCCGGGAAAGTTCAGGTTCCCGAAAGACTTAAAGAAGCCGCGATTCTTACTGATTACGCTGTAACAACCCGTTACCCGGGAGACTGGGAACCAATAGATGAAGCTGAATACAAACGGGCAGTCTCGCTGGCCCAAGAAGTTTACCGGTGGGCGTTATCCCTCACCAACCAGGATGGAGAAAAATAAGCCCCGTAGAAGAACCGTCTTATTACCGGCCCAGTCCACAAACATCTTCTCTCCGGCCCGGTGCACCTGGCGCAGGGATGCGTGCAGAGTTTTGCACTACCGGCGGTAGAGGTCGCAAAAACGGCTGTACTGGTAGCCATCTGTATGCTCAGGCTTATACTCCTGCCATAAAAGCTGCAGAGTGACGCTTTTTCCCCGGAGTTCTTTGTGCACTCTGGTAAAATCAATCTCGGGCATTTTCTTGTTAGGGATTGGTTTTTCGGGAAACAGAAGGGCCCCCAGGGAGGTTTCCCTCAAGGTTTTCGGGCAGTGGCCATGACAACCCGGCAATTCTGGCGCGAGCCAGATAATCGCTGACAGTGCTGCTGGACAGGTTGTAGCTGCGGGCGATTTGCCGTTGGGTCAGGCCTGATTCCCAGTGAAGGCGTAGTACCTCTTTGATTTTCCGCGTGGACAACCTCTTGTCCTCTAATTCCTTTTCTGTAAGAATCTTTCCCTCAGGGCGTCCGAACGTCGTCTCCTCCAGCAGCATAACATTTACTGGTTTGCCCGAGAGTGCTTTAACAATGGCCCGCAAAGCGCCGGGCTTTCGCCTGTGCTCACGAAAGTCCCCAGAATAAAATACACTTTTTCCTTCCATGCATACAGGCCTCGAATATCAGGCAAAATGCCGCTATTTACCAGTTCAGCTCCCGTTCGCAAGCGTAGTGTGCTGCTGTCAAAGCGGGAACCATCTTTCGCCGCCAGAGGCAAGCCCAAACATCCTCATTGTTTTGCTCCTGTTGTTCAGCATTTCTGTCTTTCCTGCAGGTGCGGCAAGTGCCCCTGCCGTAAAGAATATGATCCTGTTGATCCCGGATGGCATGAGCATTGGCCGTACAACTCTGGCCAGGTGGTATAAAGGCGGTACGCTTCTGGCCATGGATGAAATGGCCTGCGACCTGGTGAGAACTTACTCCTCCGATGCGGCCATCGCTGACTCCGCACCTGCGGCAACAGCCTACTCCACCGACTTTAAGTCCCATACCGGCTACGTGGCGGTTTTGCCCGACGTTGTCAACATGCCCGGCCTCCAGCCTATCCCCAAGGGTGATGAAAGGAAACCCGTGGCCACCATCCTCGAAGCAGCAAAACTGGCAGGAAAAGCTACGGGGCTGGTGGTTACCTGTGAAATACCCCATGCCACCCCGGCAGCTTTCTCCGCCCATTACCCGGACCGGAACAACTATGATGATATCCTCGAACAACAGGTATATAGCGGTATAGATGTGGTGCTGGGCGGCGGTTCCAAATACCTGACACCCGAGGCCAGAAAAGACAGGGAAGACTTAATTAAGGTAATCAAGGACCTGGGTTATGATTATGTAACCACGCCGGAAGCACTTCGTAAGTCCACTTCCAACAAGTTGTGGGGCATGTTTGCTCCCAAAGATCTGAGTTATGATTTTGACCGTGACCCGGCAAAACAGCCCAGCCTGGCGGAAATGACCAGCAAAGCCATTGAGGTGCTTTCTAAAGATAAGGACGGATTCTTCCTGATGGTGGAAGGAAGTAAAATAGACTGGGCCGCCCATGCCAATGACCCGGTGGGTGTTGTCAGCGATATCCTGGCCTTTGACAACGCCGTAAAAGTGGCCCTGGACTTTGCCAAAAAAGATAAGCACACCGTTGTCATCGCAGTAACCGACCACGGTAACGGTGGAATCACCATCGGAGACCGGGAGACCAGCAAAAATTACGACGAGCTGCCCCTTTCCGCATTCATCGAACCTTTAAAGAGGGCAAAACTGACCGCTGAAGGCATCGAGAAAAAATTAAACGCCGACAGGAGCAACATCAAAGAAGTAATGGCAACTTATTACGGCATCACCGATCTGACGGAGGCTGAAATCAAAGCAATCAAAGAGGCCAAACCAGGCAAGTTAAATTACGTTGTGGGACCGATGATCAGCAAGCGGGCACATATCGGGTGGACCACCAACGGCCACACCGGTGAAGATGTGGTTCTGTACGTGTACTCGCCGACCGGCGACCGGCCCACGGGAGTGATTGAAAACACTGAAATCGCCAAGTACATGGAGAGAGTACTGGGCCTTAACTTACAGGAAACCACCAAAAAGCTCTTCGTGCCGGCAGAAACCGCTTTCCCGGCCAGGGGCGCCAGGGTGGAATGGGATGACAGTGATCCCAACAACCCCGTGTTTGTGGTTACCAGGAACAATGATAAATTAAAATTGCCAGTAAACAAAAATCTTGCCGAAATCAACGGTAAGCTGGTTAAAATGAACGGCCTGACCGTTTATAATGGCGTGGCCACCTTGCCACTGCAACAGCCTGGATTTACGGCAGTAGATCCCTGTTAAGCAGTCCACGCATTCCCTCCCTCTTGCTTATAGCCCGCCTGCTCCAGTCATCGTAAAGCCCTGTTCCGGACCCCAGTAGCCTGTCCAGGTCTTTCCCCCGTCGGTTGTTTTAAATGTGGTGTTAATACCCTGAATGTTATCCTTTACGGTTAGTGGTAAGCTGTCTCCTGTTGCAGTTGGGCAGGTTAGAGTTATATTGAAGCGAACCTTGGGGTAAACGATGTCCGTATTCTGGTTAGATGCAGTAGCGATCACGGTGGCGTCCTTGCCGATGAATACGGTTCCTGGAACGTTCAGGCCCAGCTCTGGCTCAGCGTACTTAACGCCGGCCTGGTACCAGCTAAACGACCCATCGTCGTTCTTATAGTACACCAGGAAGGTATGGGTGCCAGGGATCTGGCCGTTGACCTTAAACCAGAGGTTCTTGTCCTCGTTAAGGCCGCTGCCGCCAGCATAGAGGTTATAGGACTGGCCGTCGGGCTTAATCTGCAGAAGGTTGTACACCCTAACGTACTGGTGGCCTCGTACGGGTGAAGAGTTCAAAGGAAAACTATCCGGCCTGGCCGAAGCATCCGTCCCCGCGGTAGGGACCCGCAGAAGGTAAGGATCGTACTGGAATAAAGGGGTGAAAATCTGTGGCCAAACATCTGCGAGGTGCTGCGGGCCCGGCTTTGCGGCACTGCGGCTTAGCGGTGCTGCCCGGCGCGTCCGGGGGTGGGGGCCGCTACATACACGTATGCACGGCGGCGAGAGGTGGAGCAAATCGGCTTTACTCATCTACGTTGGGGGGCGGGGAGGCTACAAAATCATCGCTGTCCGATTGCTCAATGATCCGTCGGAATGGGCTCCGCGGACTGAGGTCTAGGTCTTCTTCTCCGTGGCCCACCTCTTGAACCTGGAGGTAGACCTGTTGTTCGCGCTGCCGTCGGGCTTGATCTGGTAGAGACCGTAGACCTTGCCAGCACCTTCAAAAAACCGGTGACGGTGACGGTAAGCTACGACCCGGCAAGCGTTACTAACCCCGATTTCCTCGGAGCTTACCGCTACAACCCCGACACCAAGATGAAGTGGGACTACCTGGGCGGCAAGGTGGATAAAGACAAGAAGGTAGTAACCTTCACCACCCCGCATCTATCTGAGTACGCCCTGATGGAGTACCACAAGACCTTTAACGATGTGGCAGGCTCCTTTGCCAAGGCTGACATCGAGTACCTGGCTTCCCGGCACATCATCTACGGGGTGACCGATACCAAGTTCGACCCCTTGGGCAACATCACCCGGGCCCAGTTCTGCGCCCTGGTAGCTCGGGCCCTGAACCTGCAGGCCTCTTCCAGTGCCCCTAGCTTCAAGGATGTATCCGGAAGCTACTGGGCGGCCAAAGAGATTCAGGCTGCAGCCCAAGCCGGCATCGTCAAGGGCTACACCGACGGTACCTTTAAGCCCGATCAATTCATCAACCGGGAGCAACTGGCGGCCATGGTGGCCCGGGCCCTGGTTTACTCCGGTGGCGGTACTTTGCCCGCTCCCGAGCAGGCCAAGACCATCCTCAACCGCTTCCAGGACCAAAACCGCATCACTTCTGGCCTAGCCCGGGAAGTAGCGCTAGCGGCCGATAGGGGCATCGTCCTT
>JACIYF010000091.1 GCA_014360065.1 Clostridia bacterium
TTTATACTCGCTGCCGGGAACACCTGGTGGGGGCATTAAAGTTGGGGGCGGCCTGGGCCGGTCCGGCCCAGGCCGCCGGCACCGGCCAGGTCCCCCTGGCTGACCGAGCTATCACCTTCGCCCCGGTCGGTTCCCTCATCCCCTACGCTCTCCGGGCGGTGCGCAAAGGGGGCACCGTGGCCATCAATGCTGTGCACCTGGACCACATCCCCGAATTTAGTTATGACCTTCTCTACGGGGAGCGTACCCTGAAGAGCGTCGCCAACCTCACCCGGCAGGACGGACTCGAGTTCCTTGAAGTAGCAGCCCAGATCCCTATCCAGGTGGAAACTGAGGCTTTTCCCCTGGAGGAAGCCAATCAAGCTCTTAAGCGGCTTAAAGCAGCCCAGATAAAGGGTGCCGCCGTGCTAATATTGTAGTTTAGCATCGGCCCAACTCCTCAGGGCCTTGTGTGACTCTTTATGCCTCCGCAATTCCTGGCCGCCAGGAAGCCAGCCGGCAAGATATCTCTCCATTTTTAGCAGGATTTTCTGGTTATATGGAGAAACATATAACGGCCTAGCTAAATGGCGGGTAAAAGCAGCGAAGGAATAGCAACCGGCAAGTGACAGAGGTGATAGATAGCTTTGCGGCTAGCCTTTAAGCTATGGTTGGATAATGGTGGCAAAGCCTTCGGCGATGGCCCCTACGATATCTTGAAGCGGGTCCAAGATTTGGGCTCGCTCCGCAAGGCAGCCCAGGAGATGGGCATGTCCTATAGCCAAGCTTGGGAGCTAATTCGTCGCCTGGAAGGACGGTTGGGCTTTCCGCTGCTAGAGCGCAAGGTCGGGGGCAGCTCGGGCGGAGGCTCTTCTATCACACCGCAGGCCCAAGACTTAATGCAACGCTACCAGGCCTTCCGCAACGAGGCAGAAGAGATGCTAGATAACCTCTTTAACAAGTATTTTTCTGAGCCAAACCCGCAGGTAACAGGAGACATTAAGAGAGGGGCAACCGAGAAATCGAGGAACCTGGGGTAGTCCTACCACTTTTGCCGCTAGGTTCGCTACAGTCCAACCCTTCAGTTGCGGGTTAGAAATGCAGAAGCCGGGTTAAACCCCCTTATCATGAGAACGAGAATGGTGGGGATGAGATGGCCAGCGTAACCGACACAGTCAGAGCTCTGACGTCCAACCTGGTGGTAATCCGCGGGGCGGGTGATTTAGCCAGCGCCGTTGCTTATCGATTGTTCCGAAGCGGGTTTACCATTGTCATGCTTGAGGTTCCACAACCCACCGTCATCCGACGGCGGGTAGCCTTTGCCGAGGCCGTATATGAAGGCACGGCGGAGGTTGAAGGGGTGCAAGCCCAGCTGGCCGCATCAGCCGCTCAAGCCTGGGAGATAGCTAACCAAGGCAGAATTGCCGTTTTGGTGGATCCCCAAGCCCGCTGTCTCAGTAGCTCCGGCTCCCATCCAACCCTTTCTCCAGCAGTAGTGGTGGATGCCATCCTAGCCAAGAAAAACCTGGGCACCCATAAAGGCATGGCACCTTTAGTAATTGCCCTAGGCCCGGGTTTCGTAGCCGGAAAAGATGTGCACGCAGTGGTAGAGACTAGCCGCGGCCATTTTCTGGGCCGGGCTCTTTGGCAGGGTTCACCAGCGCCCAATACCGGCATTCCCGGTGAAGTCCACGGCTATGCTGCCGAACGAGTAATTCGAGCTCCGGCGGCTGGAACCTTTGAAGGAATCAAGGCCATTGGCGACCAGATCCAACGAGGTGAAGTAGTAGCCAATGTAATGGCCTCAGGTTTAAGGTACCCAGTGGTAGCTTTGATTTCCGGGGTATTGCGGGGTCTGCTTCGCAGCGGTTTGACCGTATACCAGGGCATGAAGGTGGGGGATGTGGACCCCCGGGGAGTCCGCCAGCACTGCTTCACCATCTCTGATAAAGGGTTAGCCATCGCCGGCGGAGTCCTGGAAGCCATCCTCGCCTGGCGCCATCGGCAGCCAGCGGTCTAAGCAAGCCACCCAAGGCTGGATTGCTTGGGCCGGAAAGGCCTGAGCCCTGGAAACCCCGAAGCAGGATACCTCGGCAAGCAAGCGCCGACGGATAAAGACTACAGGTGGGGGGAGAAAAGCCTGTGAATGCTGCTACAATCAACAGTTATAGCCGCCAGGCTGCCATCATTGCCCAACTGGTAACAGAGCTGGAAAAGGGCCAAGGGCAGGTGCTAGTTACTATAGTTAAAGCTCCGCCTGCGTACTCCAGCTGGTTGGGGGAAAAAATAATAGTGGGCCGCCAGGGCGAAACAGCAGGAGCTCTGCCTACAGGTAAGCTCCAAGAGAAAGCCTTGGAGGTGGCCAGCCAGGTCTGGACGTCCCGCCTTCCTCAGCTAGCCAGTATCCCGGTCAATGAGGTGGGTGCCGAAGACCAAGACGACCAAGAAGAAGTCGTTCTGTTCGCCGATCCCATCTTCCCGCTTCCGGAAATGATAATTCTGGGCGGGGGCCATGTGGCTCAACCCCTGGCAGCTCTGGCCAAGACGGTGGGATTTCAGGTGACTGTGATCGATGACCGGCCCGACTTTGCTAGCCAAGAACGGTTTCCTCAGGCCGACCGCATCATCTGCGCCGACTTTGCCCAGGCCCTGAAAGAAATTCAAGTTGGCCCGCAGAGTTACCTAGTCATCGTCACCCGGGGCCATCAGTACGACTATTTTTGCCTACGGGAAACTATAGGCCTACCGGCCGCTTACATCGGCATGATCGGCAGCCGGACCAAAGTGCGAGGAACCAAGAAAAGGTTGCTCGAAGAGGGCATAGACCCCGAGCTCATCGAGCAAGTGCATGCGCCCATTGGCATCAATATCGGGGCAGAGACGCCAGAGGAAATCGCCGTCAGCATCATGGCCGAGATTATTGCCATACGCCGGGGCCGCCCTGCCCCCGGCAGCATGAAGGCCAGCAGCTGATTCTTGGCCAAGGGCGGTTCAGAAAGCCAATTAGGAGGGACAGACATGGATCCTTTGACCTTATATCGATCGGCTCGCCAGGCGCTCGAGCAAGGTCGGCCAGCCTGTATGGTCACCATCGTCAAGACCAGGGGGTCCACTCCCCGTTCCGCCGGGTCCAAGATGCTGGTCTATCGCGATGGTACCTGCCTTGGGACCATCGGCGGCGGCTGCGGAGAAGCCGAAGCTCGGCAGCAAGCCCTGCGGGCCTTAGACACTGGGCAGTCCTTTTACTACACCATCAGCCTGACTTCAGATATTGCCGCCAGCGAAGGCATGGCCTGCGGCGGCTATATGGAACTGTTTTTGGAGCCCATCCTGGCTCCACAACCTGAGGCTAGCCCCACCGCCCCAGCTCCGTAAAGGACTAAACATGTTTTCACAGAGGAGTGCAGGATAACTTTGATCTATCTCAACAATGCCGCTACTTCCTGGCCCAAGCCAGAGTCGGTATACCAAGCAGCCGACCAAGCCTTGCGCTGCTTTAACGAAAGCCCGGGTCGAGCCAGCAACCACCAGGGGCAGCTGGCTTCGCCGGAAAGAGCCTTGCTCGAGGCTCGAGAGCTCTTAGCCCAGCTGTTTAATATTGGCCAGCCGGAGAATATCGTTTTCACCGCCAATGCTACCGAAGCCCTAAATACAGTGATTCGGGGCCTCCTCGGACCGGGCGATCACATGGTTATCAGCAGCATGGAGCACAATTCCGTGGCCCGCCCAGCTTGGGCCTTAAAAGCCAGTGGAGTCGAGGTTACCATCGCTGAATGCGCCCCGGACGGAAGCCTCGACCCCAAAGTACTTGAGGCTTGCCTCCGGCCCCAGACCAAACTGGTGGCTTTAACCCATGCCTCCAACGTTACCGGTACCATCATGCCCGTCGCCGAGGTCGGGGAGATGCTTGCTCAGCACAAGCCTAAACCCCTTTTCCTGGTGGATGCCGCCCAGACCGCCGGGGAGCTGCCCATCGACGTGGAGGCAGCCAATATCGACTTCCTGGCCTTTACCGGCCACAAGGCCCTATTTGGCCCTCCCGGCACCGGCGGGCTTTATCTGCGCCACCCGGAAGCAGTGAAGCCGCTAAAATACGGTGGAACCGGCACCCAATCAGAACTCACTACCCAGCCGCCGTTTCTACCTGACAAGTTTGAAAGCGGTACCCCCAATGCCCCCGGGATCGCCGCCCTGGCCGCAGGAGTAAAGTTCGTCTGCCAGGTGGGCATAGAAGCTATCCGTAGGCAAGGGGAAGAGCTCACTGGCCTCTTGCTAGAAGGGCTGCAAACCATTCCGGAAGTCACCGTGTATGGGCCTAAGGACCCTGCCCGGCAGGTGCCGGTAGTTTCCATTAACTTGGCTGGCCTCTCGGCCGGGGAAGCAGCCGCCTGGCTGGCTGAGAAATACGAGATTATTACTCGCTCGGGGCTCCACTGCGCCCCCCTAGCCCACCGCACCATCGGCACCCTGGAGCAGGGAACTTTGCGCCTCAGCCTGGGCTTCTTTAACCGTCCGGCCGAGATCAGGACCCTGCTGTCCGCCCTGAGGGAGCTCGTGCAGATAGCAAAACCATAGCCAGGAACCAAAGCGTACGCAAGCCTTGCCGACTCCAGGTAAGTGCTGGGCAAATCAAATCCGAAAGGAGCGAAAGCCTGGTCAGCTCTTTTGAACCAGGCAGGATATGGCCAACCAGGAGAAAGTGCAGCTATTTACTTTCTCATCTACCTTCCAAGCTATTAAAGCGGAGAAGCTGGCCCAAGAGGCAGGCCTGACCGCCCGCTTAATCCCCATGCCCGGACAGCTAAGTTCCCTGTGCGGGCTAGCCCTGGAAGTTAAAGCCGGAGAAGCGGCCCAAGCCCAAGCCATCTTGGTAGCCGGTGGGATCAAGATAGATCAGCAAGTCGAGGCCCAGCGGCTCCAAGGCCGCCTCCAAATCATCTAAGCAATCATCTAAGCGGTCTTCAGCCTGCGCCGAAACCGAAGCAATGCCTTAATTAAGGTTTCGCCAAACAAAAGACAAAAGCCAGCGTTGCCAAAGGCATGGAGGGTATCAAACCAAAAGCTGGCTGCATAAGTAGCCACAAAGGACTGCCAGTTCAGGGGCTGGATGAAAGCCGTCCAGGACCAGATATTCATAATCCAGCCAAACCAGTAGCCCCAGATTAAGCCCATCCCAGCCAACCCATTCCGCCCCAAGCGCGGGAACAGCTTTCCTAGCCAGCCGCCCGAAGCCCCAGCTAAGCCCCAAGCAAACATCTGCCAGGGGGTCCAGGGCCCTTGCCCGAGAAAGAAATTGGAGACCAGGGCAGCGGTGGAGCCAACCATAAACCCAGCTTGGGGCCCAAACACCAAACCAGAAATAATGGCCAAAAAAGTAGTGGGCTGGATCCCAGGCAAAGCGGCAAAGGCCACCCGCCCTACTGCCGCTAGCGTCCCCAGGGTGGCAATTAGGGCTATTTCCCGCGATGGTGCCTGCCGTTGCTCAAAGCTCCAGTAAAACAGGGCCAAGCTCACTAATACCATCTCGGTGGTTAGGAGGCCCCACCCCTGCCGGGCCAGGAGGCCATTGCCAATGGAGCCGGCCACCAATAGCGCTAGGATAAGTATTAAACCCACCGGGAAAAGGAGGCGTCTCAACCCCATAATACCCTCCCAAAAACTATTTGCTTAAGCCAGGCCGTTGGTCCTCTATTTCGACCAGCATTCAACCCCTGACTAACTGCAGCCTCGCAGGGATACACTAACCGGGGCAGACGTCAGGCCTGGGTGGCAAGTCGAGTGCTGCGTCCGGCCCGCCTTTATGTGGCTTGCCGCACGGGCACTCCAAAGCATTCGCGGAGCCAGCTAGACCTCGGCCACATGGGGTAGGCGCCTCCAGCTGGCCTTAGCGGCTTAAAGCCGTAGGCTCTCATGGCCGACTTCAACTTTCCTATCAGGCAGCTCCAACGCTGGGGCTAGCCTGGCTTGGGCCTCGGTCAGGGTTAATATCCCCTGAGCATAGCCCCGGCACATTTTGCCCAGCTGGGTGGTATAAAAGAAGGATTGCCCCAGCACCTGGTGCTTGGGGCCATCGGCAATTATCCGCCCTGAAGACATCATAATGATCCGGTCCGCGTATTCGGCCGCAAACTCCACATCGTGGGTAACCAAAACTATCCCAGTTCCCTCTCCAACCAAATCCCTTAGAATCTTGCCTAGTTCGGCTTTCAACTGGTAGTCCATTCCCCGGGTGGGCTCATCTAACAGCAAGAGCTGGGGATTAACTACCAGCACCGAGGCCAGGGCCACCCGCTGTTGCTCCCCGCTACTCAAATCCCGCGGGTGGGAGTGGCGACAAGCCTCCAAACCCAACCTCTTTAATACCTTATCGATCACTGCCCCACCTTCGAGGCTAAAATTGTCCAAGGTAAATTGCAGCTCCTCCTCCACCCGGTCATGGAGCAAGTAATCGCTGGGGTTTTGGGACAGATAGGCCACCCGAAGGTCGGGCTGAGATGGCTTTCGCTTTCCCCGGCCTGGCTTTAAGATCCCCGCCATGACCCGCAGCAAAGTGGATTTGCCGGCGCCGTTGGCTCCCAGCACCACTACCAGCTCTCCAGGGTTGATCTGGCAGCTTACCTCCTGTAGTGCTTCCTTGCCGCTGGGGTAGGTGTACCAAACCCGGTCCAGCCCAAGGAGCGGAGGGGTTGACCCCTCCCTACGCGTCCTGAGGGATAGCTCAGCCGGCCTGCCTTCGGTTTTCTTAGGCCCGACCAGCTCCGGCCTGGGATACCTGAGGTGGCAGCGCAACACCTCGCGCCCCTCCTTGACCGTAACCGGTACCGGGTCAAAGCCCAGCCCGCCAAAGAAGCGTGCCACCGGAGGGGCTAACGGCACTCCCGACCGCGCCGCCAATCCAGCTACCTGGGAAGGTGGACCTTGATAGAATACCTTCCCGTCCGCCATCAAGGCTACCCGGTCGGCTAAGTGGTAGCAGCGCTCCAAACGCTGCTCAATTAGGATGACGGTCAGGCCCAACTCCTCGTTCAACCGTTTAACCAGGTTGAAGAAATCCTCCGCCGCCACCGGATCCAGCTGCGAAGTGGGCTCATCCAAAATCAACACTTGCGGCTGCATGGCCATCACTGATGCCAAGGCCACCTTCTGTTTCTGGCCGCCGGAGAGGTTGGCGGTAAACTCTCCCTCCATCCCCAAGAGATTGAAGAAGCTGGTGATCTCCGCCACCCGCCGGGTCATTTCCTCCCGAGGCAGGCCTAGGTTCTCCAGCCCAAAGGCCAGCTCAGCTTCCACGCTGGTCATCACCAGCTGCTTTTCCGGGTCCTGGAATACCATCCCTACCTCCCGGGCCAGCTGGCGCTGACTCATGGCCGTTAGGTCCTGACCCCGAAAAGTGATCTCCCCAGTGAGCCGCCCCCCGTAAAAATCGGGAATTAGCCGGGCCAAGGCCCGCGCCAAGGAGGACTTGCCCGATCCCGAGCCTCCGACTACCAAAAGCAACTCGCCTTCCTCGATACTCAGGTTAATATCATCCAGGGCTGGCCTCTGGCTCTCGGGATAATAGTAGGTCAGATTTTTGATCGCAAATAGGGCCAATGCTGCCACCCCCAGCTCAATAGCGGCGGAATTAGTAGGGCCAAGAACATGGCGGCCAGGATTAATAAGCTAGAAGGCGTCCCTATCAGCTCTCCCAGTCGCGGATAAAAGGTAAAGCGGCTGTAACCGGCCACCTGGCCATATACTCCCAAGACTAGAGCTAAGAGGCTAAAAGCCGCACAGAGGGTATCCCGGGGGCGAAAAACGTCTTTCCGGTAACGGGACCGAGGGCCGCTCCCAAAGCCGCGGGCCTGCATAGCTTCGGCAATCTCCCAGGAATCCTCCAACGAGGACAGCACCAAGGCATTCATCAGCTCGGCATACCGGCGAGCCCGCTGCCTAAAGCTGCCTGCCCTTAGATCTACTCCCCTCACCGCCTGCGCCTCGACCACGTTCTCCCAGTGCCGGATCATAGAGGGAAACATGCGGGTAGCTAAAGCCAAAACCAAGCTGGATTGGCTGGCCACCCAAGAAAAGCAGCCCAGCAGCTTGTCTGGATGCAGCATCAGGTTGTAGAGGCAAAAGATGCTGATGACCTCCAGTAGCCGGATGCCCATAACCAATCCAAAACTTATCCCCTCTAGGGAAATGCCTAGCCGCCCCCAAAGGGGTATCTCCGGCCCGGCCCAGATGACCGTTTCCCCAGCCTGTACCAGCAGGGCATTAATGGCAGTTATCAAGCCCATCAGGAGCAAGCTAAACTTGAAATAGGGCTCCCAGCTCTCCAGGCCATCCAGGGCCATCACCCCGGCCATGATGGCTAAAAACAGCGCCAATAAGTATAGAGGATGAGATAGGGTGAGAACCAGGACCAGGAGGGCGCCCAAGTAGATCAAAGCCGACACCGGGTGCAAGCTTTGCAAAAATAGGCCTCGATCTTGAAAGAAGAGCTTCTCTCCCCAACCCATAAAGCTCGCTCACCTCCTGTCACGCTGGGGCCATCACCCCCACCCCGTCCGCCCCGATCGGGCTCGGTCCTGAACCCTTAGGCGGCACCGGCCCTTGCTCCTACTACCTTACTACTTACTTAGTTCCGACCAGATGGGGCCCGGACTTCGATCCTGGCTGTACCACCAAATAATCTTGTCGCCGGGCTTGACTTCCACATCCACAGCCGGCTTCCAGATCACCTGATCATTAACTTTGTACATCCAGCCCCATTGGCCCTGATTGGCCTGCCCGGCAACCATATCGACAAACTTATTGCCATAAGCCAGGTGGTATTCAAGCCCGGTAGCATCCAGGGCCCCTAAGGCGGTGGCTCCCCACTTCTGACCGGAAGACAAGCTCACCTGGGCAGGACCAAACAGTACCTGCTTTCCCTTTCCTACTACGGCTACATATACCCGGCACCCCTGGTCGGCCGCCGGAGGCAGGGCTGGAGTCACCCTGCCCTTGCCTTCATGGTCAGAACCAGATGGCCCATCCCTAGACTCTGCTAAACTCATGCTAGAGCCATCATTGGCCAGCCGGTGAGCATAGATAGTCGGTCCCACTACAGCTACCGATAGAATCAGAATCCCCACTAGGTACCAAAATTTTCTTCTCACTAGTCACATCACCTGCGTAATCCGACCACCTATCGTCCAGCAGCTGGCACTTTAAATTGTGGCTTGGCGCCAAGAAAGACGTAAGCGTGAAGGGCCTTGGCTGCTCCGGTGATATTCTTAACAGAGCCAAAACTGCCATCCGGGTTCTTGGCCTTGTTAACCATGTAGTCAATTGGGGTCAGCCCCTGATCATTTTTCCAGCTGGCCGGGTCCTGACCAAGCAGTTTGAGGGTGATAATTATCTCGCTAGTATCCACCACCGGGTCATCTGCCCATGGCTGAGTAACATAAACGCTACCATCAGCTTGCTGGTGTTGTCTCAGATAGGAAAGTCCTCGATCAATGGCTGTCCGAATTTCTTGATCCCGCTTGGCGCCAGGAAGGTATGCCAGAGCCTGAATCGCCTGGCACGTGGATGCGAAGTCAGGATAGAAGGTACCGTTCTGAACCGCGCCCCAGCTACCCAAAGCGTTTCGCTCCTGGCTTTGGTGGCTAATGAGATACTGCCGAGCATGGTCTAGGTTGAATGTATTGAGATACCCAGCTCGGGCCAAGGCCAGGTAGGCAGGAATGTCGCTGTAAATATTATCATCAAATCCGCCTTTCGGTTTCTCCCTCTCCTTTAAGGCTGCTACTAGCCGGTCGACTAGGTCAGTCCGCCCCCATTGCTTGGCAATTAAAGCTTGCTGGGCTAGAGCCTTGGCACTAGCCAAAGCTGGGTTCTGTAAGGTCTTATCAATTGAAGCTATGACCGTCTCCTTTAGAGTCTTATCCTTGTATACCCACTGGTCAACCGTTATACCGTCGCCAGCGAGGGACAATATATAAGCAGTATCGGCATCAACGGCTTGCCCCTCCACGTACTGTTTATAGACATAACCCGTTGCATCATTAGCCAAAGAATCGTACTGGTTAGCTCTGCTACAACCACCCATACCTACCAACACCAATGCAACTGCCACCGCGGTCACTGCCACCTTGGCAATACGCTTTAGCACCTTAAAAACCATCCTTTACCCC
>JACIYF010000092.1 GCA_014360065.1 Clostridia bacterium
CTGTTCAAGAAGCAGCTGCCGAAGCTTTGACTGGGGACCTGTCCCACCTGAGAACTTTGCTGCAAACTTACCGAGAACGGCGGGATATCCTAATAGACGGGCTGAACTCCATGGGATGGAAGTTAAGTCGGCCGTTAGGAACTTTTTATGTGTGGGCTCCAGTGCCTTCGGGATATACTTCAGCCGGGTTTGTGGAGGAGGTCCTGGAAAAGACTGGGGTAGTACTGACACCGGGGAATGGCTATGGCAATTGCGGCGAAGGCTATTTTCGCATGTCCTTGACTTTGGCTACCGATAAGATAGTAGAGGCTGTTAAAAGAATGAAAACAGCGTTCGATCGCTTCCATTTTGATTGAGAGAGTACAAGTAAGTTGAAGGAAGAAGTTGTGGATGTTAAGGAGCATGACCGGTTTTGGAATTAGTGAGGTCTGGCAAGGCGGCGAGTTTCTGGTCCAGGTTCAGGTACGTTCGACCAATCACCGGTACCTAGAAGTATCTGTTCGACTACCCCATCCATCTGTGACCTTGGAGAGCGAAATCCGGCAATTAGTGCGAAACTCAGTGTCTCGAGGGCGCATTGATGTGTGGGTAGAAGTTAAGAGGAATAAAGACAACCCTCCTAGACTGAAAGTTGACACCGGATTAGCAATAGCATATTATACTGCCTTGAAGGAATTGGCACAGATTCTGGGTATTTCCGCCAATTTGGGCTTAAGTGACCTTATAGCGGTGCCGGGCGTGCTAGAGTGGGATCCGGAAGATGTCTGGACAGGTCTAACCGGCGTAGTTGCGGAAGCAGCCACGGAAGCTCTGTGTAAACTACAGGCTATGCGCGAAACCGAAGGGGCAAAGTTGGCCCAAGACATCGGCGAGAGAATAAGAACCATCGAGCTGATCATCAGTGTCATTGAGGATCGATCGCCAAAAGTGGTGGAAGAATACCGGCTGCGGTTGGCTGACAAGCTGGCCAGGTTAAATATAAGTCAAGAAGTAAATGCGGAAAGGATTTACCAAGAAATAGCCCTGATGGCCGAACGTTGTGATATAAACGAAGAGCTCAGCCGCATCAAGAGCCACATTGCCCAAATGAAGAGTATGGTTGACGGTAGTAGCCAGGAGCCCGTTGGTAGAAAGCTAGACTTTTTGGCTCAGGAGATTTATCGGGAGGCCAATACGATTGGGGCGAAAGCCAACGATGCCGACATTAGTTCTCGTGTCGTCGAGCTAAAGGCGGAAGTAGAGAAGATTAGGGAGCAGGCCCAAAACCTGGAATGAAAAGCTTGTGGGGAGGGTGCGGCGTGGATATTAAGCTGATCAATATCGGTTTCGGAAACATTGTCTCGGCTAACCGAATTATAGCTATTGTGAGCCCAGAATCTGCCCCTATTAAGCGAATCATCCAAGAGGGACGGGATCGCGGTCTCCTGATTGATGCTACTTATGGGCGAAGAACCCGGGCCGTAATAGTAACTGATAGCGGGCACATTATACTTTCGGCGGTTCAACCAGAAACGGTAGCTCACCGGCTAGGCAGCAAAGATAATGTTTCGCAAGTGGCTGGTGTCGAAGAAGGGATATAAGGATTGGGAAGAGGGTTACTGGTAGTAGTATCTGGTCCTTCCGGGGCGGGCAAGGGGACAATTTGTCGGGCTATCCATAGTCAATATAAAGACCTGTACTATTCGGTTTCGGTTACTACGCGTCTACCTCGTTCAGGAGAAAGAGACGGGGTTGATTATTTTTTTGTTTCGCCATTAACTTTTAAGGAGATGCTGGAGCGAGGGGAGTTTTTGGAGTGGGCACGCGTGTACGACCATTACTATGGCACGCCAAAAAGGGCAGTGGATGAAGCTCTGGCCCAAGGGCGTGACGTTTTGTTGGAGATAGATGTCCAAGGTGCCCTTCAGCTCAAGAAAAAGATGATGGCGGGGGAACTGGATCGAGGCGTATTTGTTTTTGTAACAGCTCCTAACCGCGAACAACTTCGTGCCCGTATCATTGGCCGGGGAACGGAGGATCCGGGTACTATCGAAAAGCGTGTCCAGGCTGCTTCTATGGAGCTGCAGCATATGAAGGAATACGATTACATAATTATCAACGATTCTCTGCCAGAAGCAATAGACCGTTTCCGTTCAATTCTCGTGGCAGAAAAAAGCCGGTCCCACCGTATCCTGAGGGATCTTAACTTGCTTGAGGAGGAACTATATGATCGATCCACCAATTGACGATCTACTCCGGCAAGTCAACAGCAAGTATGCGCTGGTTGTACTGGCGGCCAAGAGAGCTAGGATGCTAGCTGAGAAGGAGACTGTTTCGCCCAACGGGAAGCCAATCAAGGCGGTTAGCATAGCTTTAAAGGAGATTGCTAGCGGCAAGTTGCGCTTTGAAACTACAAAAAGTGGCATTAAATAAGCGTAGATGGTGGCTAGGGTACTATGCTGGCAGGCAAGTTCATAGTGGTTGGGGTAACTGGAGGAATAGCTGCCTATAAGGCATGCGAGCTAGTAAGCTCGTTGTCCAAGCGCGGGGCCACAGTTCAGGTTGTTATGACCGAGCACGCAACCCATTTTGTCCAGCCGCTTACTTTCCAGACCTTGTCTGGGCGGCCGGTTATCTACGATTTATTCCAACCCCAGACCGGAAGCAAAGTTGAGCATGTGGATCTTGGAGCTCAAGCTGACTTAATTGCCGTGGTACCGGCAACTGCCAATGTGATTGGAAAACTAGCTCACGGCATAGCTGATGACTTCCTAACCACGCTGGTTCTGGCTGCCAACGGTCAGGTGCTGGTAGCTCCGGCCATGAACAGTAGAATGTACAGACATCAAGCAGTACAGGCTAATCTAAATCAGCTTCGAGCGCTGGGCTACTGGGTGGTTTTGCCTGAAGAAGGAGTCCTGGCATGTGGAGAAGAAGGGGTAGGGCGTCTCGCTGATCCCCAGACCATCCTGAAGGAAATTGAGGCGGTCTTGGTTAAATCTCGGGATTGGGCTGGAGTGAACCTCTTGGTGACAGCGGGGGGAACGCGGGAAGCCATTGATCCGGTGCGCTTTATAGGGAATCGTAGCTCGGGAAAAATGGGTTACGCCATTGCTCGGGCTGCGTTGCAAAGGGGAGCGACAGTCTGCCTAGTCACCGGTCCCAGTGCCATAGTTCCGCCTCCTTGCCACCGGTTAGTGAGGGTTGAGACTGCCGAGGAAATGTATAGGGCAGTACTCAATGAGTTTGCCAGCGCCGACGTCGTTATCAAAGCTGCTGCAGTTGCAGACTTTCGGCCTAAGGTTCAAGCACCGGCAAAGATAAAGAAAGATGAGCGGGAAACGCTGGTGTTAGAGTTAGAACGAACCCCCGACATTCTCTCAGAATTAGGAAGGCAAAAAGACAGGCAAATACTGGTGGGTTTTGCTGCTGAAAGCGACAATCTTATCGATCATGCCCGATCCAAAATTCGTAGCAAAAACCTAGATTTGGTGGTAGCAAACCAAATCGGGAAAGAGGGCGTAGGCTTCGATAGCGATACCAATGAAGTAAGCATTATCTCCAGCGAGGGCCTGGTAAAGACTATACCATTGGCACCCAAGACTCAAATAGCTCACCAGATTCTTGATGAAGTGATGCAGCTTCCTCAGTTTAAAAAATTGCGCGATGATATGGCCAGATAGAGGAGTGACAGAGGTGACCAGGCGTTTATTTACTTCCGAATCAGTTACTGAGGGCCATCCGGACAAAATTGCTGACCAGATTTCCGACAGCATTCTTGACGCTATCCTTGAGAAGGATCCTGCCGGCCGGGTTGCATGCGAGACCATGGTAACAACTGGTTTAATTTTAGTAGCCGGTGAAATTACTACTGATTGCTATGTTGATATTCCCTACATTGCCCGTGAGACCGTACGGAGTATTGGATACACCAGGGCAAAATTTGGGTTTGACTGCGATACTTGTGCAGTTATTACCTCCATTGACGAACAGTCTCCAGATATAGCCTTGGGAGTGAATCTGGCAGCCGAGTATCGGACAGGAGAGATTGGTCCCAACGATTTAGAGACCATCGGCGCTGGGGACCAGGGATTCATGTTTGGTTACGCCTGCGACGAGAGCCCTGAGCTGATGCCCTTGCCCATAACTTTAGCTCATAAGCTGACCAAAAAGCTAGCAGAGGTACGGAAATCCCGGGAATTGCCTTATTTGAGGCCAGATGGGAAATCTCAAGTTACTGTGGAGTACGACGGTGACCGTCCAGTCAGGGTAGAATCAGTGGTAATAGCTGCGCAACATCGCCCAGATGTGAGCCTAGATGAGCTGCGCCATGATATAATTGAGCGAGTAATAAAGAGGGCAGTGCCTTCTGAGCTACTTGATGACCAGACCAAATATTATATAAATCAAACCGGCCGATTTGTGGTTGGTGGCCCCCAAGGTGATACTGGGCTCACCGGTAGGAAGATCATTGCCGATACTTATGGGGGAATGGCTCACCATGGAGGCGGAGCCTTCTCCGGCAAAGATCCTACTAAAGTAGACAGGTCTGGCAGCTATGCAGCTCGCCATATTGCCAAGAATATAGTTGCTGCAGGCTTGGCTTCCCGCTGTGAAGTTCAGCTGGCTTATGTAATCGGAGTAGCTAGGCCGGTATCGATTGCCGTCAACACCTTTGGAACCGGAAAAGTAGGCGAAGAGGAATTGCTCAAGGCCGTAAAGGCAATCTGGGATCTTAGGCCAGCAGCGATAATTCGCGACCTTGGCTTGCGGCGCCCCATTTATAGGCAAGTGGCCTGCTATGGCCATTTTGGTCGCCCTGAATTGAACTTGCCATGGGAGAGGACCGACCGGGTGGAAGCGTTACGTTCTGAGCTAGGAGCCTAGGTAATCTTGCTTTAAAAGTGGCTTTGTGAACTGTTGACCTAGGCGGCACTTTATCGTATAATAAAGTTCGCTTGAGATATTGCTTTTAGGTGTTCCTCGGTAGCTCAACGGTGGAGCGGCCGGCTGTTAACCGGTAGGTTGCAGGTTCGAATCCTGCCCGAGGAGCCGTTTTTTAGGGCCCGTAGCTCAACGGTAGAGCCGCCGGCTCATAACCGGTAGGTTCCAGGTTCGAATCCTGGCGGGCCCACCACGATGGCCCGTTAGTCAAGAGGCCTAAGACGCCGGCCCTTCAAGCCGGTAACAGGGGTTCGAATCCCCTACGGGCCACCCGGGGGCGATTAGCTCAGTGGGAGAGCACCTGCCTTACAAGCAGGGGGTCAGTAGTTCGAATCTACTATCGCCCACAAGGAAAATTGAGGGTTCCAGCGTTTGCGGTATCTTGTAATAAGCCGGATGGATGCAACGCGGATGCAGTAGACTCCGAAAAAAGAACAACCGCCGGGGTCGGGCCCCCAGCGGTTGCTTTGCATATGCCGTTTCTCTATTCCCCGCTGGCAGGAGCGGGGTTTTTCTTTACTCGCAAAGTGCCGTTTAGGACCGCTACTGCTTCCCGCTTGAGTTCAGGCGCAACGTGAGAATACACATCCGCTGTCAGGCTGTATTTGCTGTGCCCCAAAAGCTCTTGCACCACCTTAAGCCTAACGCCCCGCTCCAGCAACCTGGTAGCATAGGAGTGTCTTAAAGCGTGCAGGTTGACGTTCTTGCCAATGCCTGCTTTTTCCCGTAACCTATAAAAAACCCGATTGAAGTTCCTCGGTTCGATAGGAGTGCCAAGCTCGGTAGCGAACACCAGGCCGTTATCCTGGTATGCTTCACCAAGAGCCAGCCGCTCCTGATTCTGCCGGGCTTTCCAACGCTTCAGTTCTGCCGTAACATCCTCCGGCAAAGGGATGGCTCGCCTTGCCGTAGCCGTCTTTGGCTCCTGGAAAACCAGTCCTTTTTCCTTAGACCGTATCATGCCAGCTCGGACCTGGATTACTCCTTTGACCAGGTCCACGTCCTCCCAGCGCAGGGCCAAAAGCTCCCCTCTCCGAAGGCCGGTTCCCAGTAAAGTAACGAAAGCCGGGCCTAACCTGTCCTGTGATACGGCCTCCAAAAACCGCGCTTCTTCCTCCGGGGTCATGGCTCGTACCTGCTTCTTTTCCCCCCTGGGCAAGGCCACGGCTTCAGCTGCGTTTCTGGCAACCAGTTGGTTTCTCAGTGCCTGCTTGAGAGCGCCATGCATAACCAAGTGGATATGCCTCACCGTACTGGCAGAAAGACCGTCCGCTGCTTTCTGGTTGTACAACCGCTGTAAATGCTCCGGCCTTAAGTCCTTTAGGAGCACGTGCCCCAAAGCTGGCTTCAAGTGACAGCGAACTATAACCTCGTAAGCTTCCCATGTCGTTGGCCTCAGGCTGGGCTTCTTGTACTCGGTAAGCCATGTATCTAACCACTCACCTACGGTTACCTTGTTGGGCTCTGAGAAAGTGCCCCGCTCTATATCGGCCATGGCTTGAGCCAGCTTGGCCATGGCCGGTAAAGCTGATTCGCCTCAGCTTACCGTCCTTCCAGTAGCTCCCCTGGGCCGTCCAACTGCCGTTAGGACGCTGAAAGCAGGTTCCTTCACCGTTTGCCCTTTTCCTTCTGCTCATGATGTCTGCCCTCCTCTGACAAGAAGCGGTTCATGGTGCGTCACCTTAATACGACTTATAGAAGGCTATAGCTTGACTTCATCGAGCTTCACGTTTCTAAGTATCCCAGGATGAATGTAGTAGTCTTTCGCCAGGTGGTATATATTGGCCGGGTCTGCTGTATGCCTGTCCGCCAAGCCCTTCCAATCGACTTTTTCAGCCATTTCCCTTGAGAGCACAATCTTTGCGCCCACATCCAAACTCTTTTTCCCATACTGGTCCGTCATCTCTGTCTGAGCGAATAAAGCCACCTGCTCGATTTTCGGGTTCGTGAATAAAACGCTGCCTACCTGTATCGCAGTTCCCCCGACCCGCTTAACAAAGTCGGTTTCATCCCAAACGGTGCCTGACTTATAGTAGATTAGAATGTTCTTTTGCCCCGGCTTAGCAACGTTATCGAGAACCTGAACATCGGTAATATTTTGAGGAAAGTCGGTATCGCTGAACACCGGCTTTGCTGGCGTTTTTTGTTCAAGCGCCTTCTTTACGGTATCAACCGTTACATCTGAGCCTGCCCAATTGAATGCCTCTTTCTTCTCACCACCACAACCAGCCATTAATAGCATTATTGAAGTTATACCAATCAATAAAGCCAGGGACCTTTTCATTACACCATTCCCCCTTCCTTATTCAGCACTTCTTCTAGGGTCTTGCCAAAGAACTTCCTGGTACTTTAAGGTCATGCTCCGGTAATTCTTCGTACAAGCCTTTGGCATACTCTTAGGTATTCCCCCTGTTCCTCTCAAAGTTTCTCCCGTCCCAGTAGCGGTCATGGGCCACCAGATGGGCCTTCTCCGTGTCGTACAGCATGCCGTCAACAATCTGCTTCATTGCCTCTTCCTCCTTTACCTTAGTTTACCATAGTTACCCATAGTTTACCATCTTTACCTTCGCTCTGTCAAGAGAAAGGCTTTGCCCTTTAATGCCAAGCATGATAAGATAAAAGAAAGGGGGTTACATCATGGAAAAGCTCTTTACTCCAGCAGAAGTTGCCGCCATCTTAAAGGTTAGTCGAAAGACCGTTCATAATTGGATACACAAAGGCCGCCTAAAGGCTGTCAAGATAGGCCACTTCTGGCGTGTCTGCGAATCCGAATTAAACCGCCTCCTGGGAAAGGCAGAAACGCCTGATACTGGCAGATAGGACAGATAAGCGCAGTCCTCTTTTGACTGGGTATCTAGCGCATTCTCCGCAGGGCTTGGTTTTTGGGCATTCCAGCGCCTCCTAACCCAAATATGACCCATTTACCACCCTGCCGGTCATACATCCCTGGAAAGCACAACGTGCAGTGCTTCGCTACAGCCATGCTCATCAAGCCAGCGGTCTGCTTCTGCTTCGCCGGTGAATGTCGCTTCTTCACTCCCGCAGTAAACCGTCCAAGTGGTGCCGTCTGTCGCTATGATTGCGGGTAACGTTTTTGGGGTTAACTTACCTATAGCTGCCTCCAACTTGGTTAGCCTCGTTTTAAACTGCCGCATCATTAGGAGTACCTCCCTTCCTCACGATAGCTTCAAGCTGCTCCAGCCGTTCTTCAAGCTCTCGTGCCTGTCCAATCTCGGCCAACAGCTTCAAGTTTTCTCGTGCTTCCTTGATTGCTTTCAGCGCCATGCCGTAGTCGCTCCCCGACTCTGCAGCCTCTAGGATTGCCAGCGTCCGCCTCTGGAGGTCGTTTAACTGCTCCAGCAGGTTACCGGCCTTAATTGCTTCCTGGGCTTGATGTGCCGCCACCAACTGGGCAGGCAGGTGCTGTCTGTGGCGGAATAGAGCATCCTTGCTTACCGCGAAACGTTGCGCTATATCGCGGTAGGAAGCGCCTTCCAGCAGGGCCTTGTTTATTTCCTCAACGTTGGGATGTCCGCAAACCGTGCAATGCCTAGGCAACCATTTTCACCACCTTAATTGTCTGAGCCACTCTTCATTGCATCCTTGTTGCATCCGCCCCTCCTGGGGGCTTGCTACGCTCGGCCTTCAGCAACGTCACCTGATACACTATCAAGTGTTCATGGTCTCACCTCCCTGCCTTTACCCGGCCTCTGTGCCCGCCCTTTTGAGCCAAGGGGCTCGATTAGCTCATGAACCACTTCATAGCTTGGGCTTCGCCGCATATGTCTCACCTCCCGTTTTTGCTATCTTTTTGCTACCTTTTTGCTATCTTTTTGCACCCTTTATGCCTCCGGCCAGGGCAATGAGCCTATCCCTCTCACTAGGCGCAAGCGGTCTCTGGACTACTCTTCCGCCAAACCGCTTCTTGGCTTCATGCAGGAAGCGAAGCTCCTGGGGTCCTACCCTGGGTGGCTTGGCTAGCTCCCGCAATTCCTCCAGGGTATAGACAGCGGCCATATCGCTTCCTGGTGGAGTTATGCCGTCCTTCGCTACCAGGACGGTCTCACCAAGCACCTCTGAGCGCATGGCAAACCAGCCTTGGGTCTCCAGAAGCCTTTTGCCCTGGGTTACAAAGTCGGTTTGGGAGCGGGGTTCCTGCTCCGTCTTTCTAGGCACCTGCTGGGCCATCTCCAAATAACCCATGCTCCACCTCCCTGTCTTTTTGTCGCTTTTTATCGCAACCACCTGTCGGCTGAAGGCCTTGAGCCACGGGTTTTGTCGCCAATATCGCTTTTGTCGCACCTTCTATAACTTTTCTTTAAAGGAGCTAGGTCTTATTGTTAGCCACTCCACCTGCGGAAAGGACTGGGTTACTGCCTACCAGTACCCTTCCGTCCTTCAGGTTAACCGTCAGTGTCCCCTCAACAACCATTTGGAATATAAGACCAGAAATTTTCCACTCGCATACCTCCGACAGCACCCTGAGTATTTCCTGGTCAGTAGCGCCCTCTTTTCCGCGGGTCTGTAGGAAGTTCCTCACAATGCTCGTTACCTCTGCATCGGTCAAAAGGTCTCCTAGCTCTTCCGCTTGGTCTGGATAAGCCATGTTTCAGCAGTTCCCCTTCCTTGGTTAAGACCCTAATCTATACTTGCGACTGCGACAAAAGCGATTTCTGCGACATTGATTATTTTTCAAGCCTTCCACCTTATGGGGGGTCTGAGACAAAAGGCGACAAAAGCCTAGTCGCAACCAGTTTTTGGGCTGGTCGCCCCCCTGTGCTGGGACTTTCCTTCCACTCGGCTAAGCCGAAGTCTACGAGCATCCCCGCTGCCCGGCTCATCTCTTTAGCCGATAGGTGCCGCTGGAATAGGTCCCGTATCTCCGTCTTGGTCATGCCCTCTGGTTTTTTGCGAAGTGCCTCCCATAGCTTGTCGGCATTGGGGTCTCCCAGCGATTCGTCAAAGATAAACCGGGCTGAGGCTTCGCAATAGTCCCAAAGAGCCAGGGCCGCCTCCAGATGCTCCCGCCTTATGGCTGGACTTAGGTCTAAAAGCGCATAAATCAGGGACAGCCGCAATACCTGGGGTGCCGCCCGTGCTATCATTGCTCCCAAGAAACCGGGCTTCT
>JACIYF010000093.1 GCA_014360065.1 Clostridia bacterium
GGCCAAAAACCAACCCTTGACCTTGATTTACGCCGATCTGGATGACTTCAAGGCCTACAACGATCATTACGGATTTCAGCGGGGCGATCAAGCCATCCGCTTCACAGCAGAAGTGATTACTGCTTGTGCGCAAAGGCAAGGGGAAAAGGACATTTTCATAGGGCACATTGGCGGTGATGACTTCGTCATCATCACTGCTTCGGATAAGGTTCAACAGCTCTGCGACGCTATTATTGCTAATTTCGACTCTCGGGTGGAAGAGCTTTACGATGAGGAGGACGCCCGGCGCGGCTATATCAAAAACGTAGACCGCCTGGGCCATGAAGTAATTGTGCCCCTCCTCTCCCTATCGCTAGCGGTAGTGGAGAGCAAGGGGCAGTTCCGCACCCGCCTGGAAATCGCCGAGGTAGCTGCCGAGCTTAAGCGCTATGCCAAATCCCGCCGCGGCAGCCTGACCGTCCGCGATCGGCGCCGCACCTATCAGCTCCGGCGCAGCACTTCTAAATAAGCGCCGATGCCGGCAGTAGCTGCCGCCACCTTTTTCTCCTCGCGGAAAATGGAGGCCATTTTTTCCGCCAAGGACTTCTCTTCCTCCACGATCCGGCGCATCTCTTGCTCCAGGAAGGGGTGAAACTGATCCACGAAGTGAGTAGTTAGCTCCCCCCTTTGGAAGGCGGGACTGTTCATGACCGCCTTGTGGAAGGGAATATTGGTTTTTACCCCGACGATGATGTACTCATAGAGGGCCCGGCGCATGCGCTGGATGGCTTCGGCCCGGTCCCGGCCATGCACGATGAGCTTAGAGATCATGGGATCATAAAAGGGAGGAATGCTGTAAGAAGTATTGACACCACTATCTACCCGCACCCCGATCCCGCCTGGAGACCGATAGCCCCGCAGCTTGCCCGGGCAAGGAACAAAGTTGTTGAGCGGGTCCTCGGCGTTGATGCGGCATTCGATGGCCCAGCCCTCAATCTGTACCTGGTCTTGGCTAAGGCTGAGGGGCATGCCGGCAGCAATCCGGATCTGCTCCTTGACAATATCCACGCCGGTGACCATTTCCGTGAGCGGGTGCTCCACCTGCACCCGGGTGTTCATTTCTAGAAAATAAAACTGAGGCTGGCTAGGGCCGCCAGCTCCATTGCCGTTGGCGGAGTAAATGAACTCCACCGTCCCGGCGTTGGTATAGCCGATGGCTCGGGCCGCCCGCACCGCTACTTCCCCCATTTTTTGCCGCAATTCCGGAGTCATAACCGGTGATGGCGATTCTTCGATCAGCTTTTGGTGCCGGCGTTGAATAGAGCATTCCCGCTCTCCCAAAGCAATTACATTTCCATGCTCATCGGCTAGGATTTGGAATTCGATATGCCGAGGCTGGTCGATGTATTTTTCCAGAAATACGCTATCGTCCCCAAAGGTGGACTGAGCCAACTTCTGGGTGGAACTAATGACCTCCTCCAGATCCTCCTCCCGCTCTACCGTAGCGATGCCGATGCCGCCGCCTCCAGCCGCTGCCTTTACCAGCACCGGAAAGCCTAGGGAACAGGCAACCTCCCGAGCCACACCCACATCCTTAATGGCTTCGGCAGTGCCAGGAATGACCGGAACCCCCGCCCGGGCCATAGCCTGGCGGGCAGCCACCTTATTGCCCATGAGCTGAATTACTCCCGGGGAAGGACCAATGAACTTGATGCCTGCCTGCTCGCAAGCATAGGCAAAGCTTGGATTTTCCGCCAAGAAACCGTAGCCCGGGTGAATGGCTTCCGCCCCCGCTCGCTTGGCAATGGAGATGATCTTGCGGATGTTGAGGTAGGTGTCCCGGGGCCGGTCTCCTCCCAAGGGGTAGCTTTCGTCAGCGTACTTGGCGGCAATGGAGTTGCGATCCGAATCCGAATATACTCCTACCGAAGTAATCCCTAGCTCCCGGCAGGCCCGCATTACCCGCATTGCTATTTCTCCCCGGTTGGCTACTAAAATCTTCTTAAACATGGTCGATCACCATCAACAAGTCGCCAGCGTTAATGACTTCACCCTCATAGGTATACACTTCTTTGACCCGGCCCGCCTGGGGAGCGCTGACGTTAATTTGCATCTTCATGGCTTCCACCACCGCCACCACGTCCCCAGCCTTGACCCGATCACCGGCCTTGACCTTGAGGGATAATACCATGCCCCCCACCGAGGAGGTAACCGCTCCTGGTGGTAGTGTGGCCGGCCTGCGCCCGTTGCCGTTGGCAGCCTGAGCCGTGGAGGCAGCCGCTCCGCCCCCGGAGCCGGGGGCGCCGGCGCCAGGTGCCAGGCCAGAGAAAACCCCGCCTGCACCAGGCCGAATGCGAACTTGAAAGTCTTCGCCGTCCACGTTGACAATGAACTCGGCCGTGGGGAGAGCGGCTATAGCTCCCTCCCCACCCCCACCGGCGCCAGAGCGCGGTGCCGGAAGAGCCTCTTCCTGTATCTCCCCTCGGAAGAACTTCACCGCTACCTCTGGATAGAGGGCGTAGGTGAGCAGGTCTTCCTCCCGGGTGAGGATGGCCAGCTTCTGGGCTTCCTCTTTCAGCCTGGGAAGCTCGGGGGGAAGGAGGTCAGCCGGACGGCAGCTGATGGGGCCACGGCCGCCAGAGCCACCATTGAGGCCGGGGCCTCCACCGTCAGGGCCGGCACCGTGGCCGTTGGCCAATACCTTGGCCATAACATCGGGGTTGATGGGCGCCGGAGTAGCCCCGTAATAGCCCAGGCAATAATCGCGAACTTCCTTGGTAACTTCGCGGTAGCGTTCCCCAGAGAGAACATTGAACACCGCTTGCGTGCCCACGATCTGGCTGGTAGGGGTAACCAAGGGCGGATAACCCAGGTCTTCTCTTACCTTGGGCACTTCCTGCAAGACCTCGTCATACCGGTCTAGGGCTTTTTGCTTTTCCAACTGAGAATAGAGGTTGGTAATCATGCCGCCCGGTATCTGATGCAGCAGAACCGATACGTCCGGCCGCTCGGCCACCGGGCTAATCAAGCCCTTGTACTTCTCCCGCAGCTCGTAGAAGTAATAACCGATCTCTACCAGCTGCCGCAAGTCCAAGCCGGTATCGTAACGTGAGCCCCTAAGGGCGGCCACCATGGTCTCGGTCGCGGGCTGGGAAGTGCCGCCGCCAAAGGGGCTAAAGGCGCAGTCTAAGATGTCTACCCCCGCTTGGCAAGCGCTCAAATAGCTCAAGGGCCCCATGCCGCTGGTGCAGTGGGTGTGCAGGTCTATGGGTATCTTTAGCTCCCTTTTAAGGGCGCTCACCAGTTCAAACGCCGCCTCCGGAGTAATCAGCCCCGCCATGTCCTTGATGCACAGGGAGTGGCAGCCCATGGCCTCAAGCTTGAGGCCCATCTCTACGAAACGCTCGATAGTATGAACCGGGCTCACCGTATAGCAGATAGCCCCTTGGATGTGGGCCCCGGCATCCAGGCCTGCCTTGATGGCCACTTCCAGGTTGCGCAAGTCATTCAAGGCGTCGAACACCCGGATTATATCGATACCGTTTTTTACCGCTAGCTGGACGAAGCGTTCCACCACATCGTCAGCATAGTGGCGGTAACCCACTAGATTCTGCCCGCGCAGGAGCATTTGTAGAGGGGTGCGGCGGATGCGCTCCTTCAGGGCTTTGAGGCGGTCCCAAGGATCCTCGTTGAGAAACCGCATGGCAGCATCAAAGGTAGCCCCGCCCCAAACCTCCAGCGAATAGAATCCCACCTGATCTAGCTTTTCAGCAATGGGCAACATATCCCGGGTGCGCATCCGGGTAGCAATTAACGACTGGTGCCCATCCCGCAAGGTGGTATCGGTTATCCGCACCACAATTCCCGCCTCCGTTTCCAAACCCAACCAAAAGACAATCCTTGTCGCCTAGGGCGCACTAGCCACAAATATAGAAAAAGCCGCCACCCCTGTCAAGGCATGACGGTCAATAATACTGTATACTTGCAAGAGAAGTCCACCACTAGTAGGCCGGTGAAGCAAACCAGCCTGAATCTGTCTTGGGTCGGCAGCGTCTCGCCACAATGCCTGAACCAAAACATTTGGCTTTGGGTATCCGAGTAAGGTATACTATGCTTGACCCTGATTACCAGAGACGGAGGCAATGCTCAAATCCGCCCTCCGCAAAGGCACCCCAGGACGGTTTCGGGAAAATCATGGGAAGAGCTGCGATCTTAAGGTTGGGCGCACAGCCATAGTTATTAAGGAATAACTGTTGAGGAGGCGAGAAGATGCCCAAGGTAGGGATTCTTACCGGCGGCGGTGATTGTCCGGGACTAAACGCCGTCATTCGCGCCGTGGCCAAAACCCTATGGCCGCAAGGATATGAGGTTATTGGTTTCCTGGATGGTTTTGCCGGGTTGGTGGAGGGCCGTTATTTAAAGCTAGATAATCCCAGTATCTCCGGCCTGCTCCACCGCGGGGGTACTATCCTGGGAACCAACAATCGCAACGACCCTTTTCATTACCCGGTTCGCAAAAATGGCCAGCTTACCTACCAAGATATGTCAGATGTGGCCATTGAAAACCTCGCCCGCCTAGGAATTGAGTCCCTCATCGTAGTGGGCGGCGATGGTAGCCTCTCCATTGCCCGAGAATTTAAGGAAAAGAAGGGCCTGAATGTCATCGGCGTGCCCAAAACCATCGACAACGACTTGGCTTCCACCGATCAAACCTTTGGTTTCGACACCGCCCTAGCCACTGCCACCGACGCTCTAGACAAGCTCCATACCACTGCCGAGTCCCACCACCGAGTGATGGTACTGGAGCTGATGGGCCGCTACGCCGGTTGGATTGCCCTGGAAAGCGGCCTAGCCGGCGGCGCCGATGTTATCTTAATCCCGGAAATACCGTGGAACATAGATAGCGTAGTCCGAAAAATCCTGGACCGCAAGAACCAAGGCAAGCCGTTCAGTATCGTGGTGGTGGCTGAAGGAGTAAAGTCGCCCAGCGGCGAGCTGGTGGTGCGGCAGACCATACCTGACAGCGCCGAACGTCTACGCTTGGGCGGGATTGGCGAGCTGGTAGCCAAGATGATCGAGGAGCGCACCCAGATCGAAACTAGGACCACTGTCTTGGGCCATATCCAGAGGGGTGGATCTCCTTCCCCCTTTGACCGCATCCTGGCTACCCGCCTTGGAGTAGCAGCCGCCATGGCTGCCGTTCAGCACAACTATGGCATCATGGTCAGCCTCAAGGGCCAGAATATTGTTCCCGTGCCCCTGGAAGAGGCTACCTCGAAACTACGGCAGGTACCGGTGGATTCGCAGCTGATCCAAGCCGCCCGAGCCATCGGTATCTGCCTGGGCGATTGAGCCCGGTTGGGTACTCCCGAGCGAGCGTAAGACAAAGCAGGGTGAAAAGTGGGGACAGGCCAGCCAGCACTCAACTTGGCCCGTGAGCGTGGAGTTTACTTGTGCCAGATAGCATAGCAAGAGTCTTGCTAGGTCGAGGGTGACTTTCGGTGAGCGCCGGGGAAACGGAGAAACCACCCATAGGAGTCGTAAGCCAGCTTGGAAAGGGCAAGGGGGCGAACAGGGATTTGACTAAAGTTCTAGGAATTGTAGGATCCAGGCGGCGGCTAAGCAATTCCGACGTCCTGGTGCGCGAGGCCATCAATCGGGTCCGAGAAGAAGGCTTGGAAACTCAGATCGTCTACTTAGACCAGTTTCGCCTGGAGGAGTGTAAGGGGTGCCTTAGTTGCGTATTTAAGGGCAAGTGCGCTCTCAATGATGACCTGGAGAAGATCTTATCCCTTATGCTGTCGGCGCAAGGGCTGATCGTTGGCGCTCCCACCTATCTTTTTAGCCCACCGGGGACCATTAAGATCTTGGGAGATCGCGGCCTCAATCTTTCGTCCTACCTGGATAATCTCAAAACCCAACCCCGTTATGGAATAGCCATCAGCATCAGCGGCGATCGGCGCTGGAACCCCATGGGAGTAGAATTTTTGACCCAGTTTTGCTGGATCTACGGTTTTCGAGTCATCGATTACTTAGAGGCCTACGGCCCTGGGCCGGGAGAGGTAGCCCTAGATGAGGCTAATCTGGCCGGCGCTCGGGCCATCGCCCATCGCTTGGTCCAGGCCTTGGCCGGAAACCCTTCCAAGCGCCCCGCCGCTCCCAATCAATGCCCAGTTTGCTACAGCCGCAACTTCCGGATCAATGAGAACGGCTGCGTAGTCTGCCCCATTTGTCTTAACCAGGGCCATATGGTAATGGTCAACGGCCAGCCCCAGATTGAGTTTCAGAAAGATCCCCCTTCCATTTCCGATCACTTTTGGTCTTGGGATTATCGCATTCACCATCTGCATGAATGGGTAATTCCTACCAGGGATCGCTACCTAAAACTTCGGCCGGCCATCAAGGAAAAACTCAAAAAATATAGAATAGAGATAATCAATGCTCCGCGCACCCAGCACTCCAATTGAGGCTATGGGCGTGGAGTCTAACCGGACCAGACCGCCAATGCCTCGTTGGGCTATGTTGAGCCCAAGGTTGAGTGCTGGGTGGCTGGAAGTAAATGTTTTTTCCAAGGAGGCGCGAGCATGATAGCCTTTGAGCTGACCCAAGAGCAAAAGGACCTGCAGCGATTAGCCCGCGAGTTTACCGAAAAAGAAATTATCCCCATCGCCCAGGAATATGATGAAAAGGAAGAGGTGCCGTGGGATTTAATCCCCAAAGCCCATGCCGCCGGGCTCATGAACCTCAACATCCCGGTCGAGTACGGCGGCCAAGGTCTGGACCACGTCACCGAGCTAATTGTAAGCGAGGAGCTATCCCGGGGCTGTGCTGGCATCGCTACCATGCTGGGAGCCAACGGCCTAGCTGTTACCCCCATCCTGATTGCCGGAACTGAGGAGCAAAAGCGGAAATACCTTACCTATTTGTGCGAAAAACCCCGCTTGGCCGCCTTTGGCCTTACTGAGCCCGATGCCGGGTCCGACGTCGCCTCCATCGCTACCACCGCCACCCCTGACGGCAACAGTTACATACTAAATGGGGTTAAGCACTTTATCACCAACGGCGGCATTGCCGACCTATATACGATTTTTGCTACGGTGGACCGCTCCCGAGGAGTAAGGGGCATATCTGCCTTCATTGTCCCCGGCGACACTCCTGGCCTACGGATGGGCAAGAAGGAGCGCAAGATGGGCATCCGCGCCTCCCATACTGGAGAGGTAATTCTCGAAGAGGTTCGCGTCCCTAAGGAAAACCTCCTGGGCAACGAAGGCCAAGGCTTCCGCATCGCCATGCAGACCTTGGATCGCACCCGGCCGGGCGTAGGAATCCAGGGGGTAGGGATCGCCCGGGCCGCCTATGAGGCTGCCGTCAAATATGCCAAAGAGAGAATCCAGTTTGGCAAGCCTATTGCCGCCAATCAAGCCATCCAGTTTATGTTGGCGGATATGGCCATGCTCATCGATGCGGCCAGGTTGCTTTGCTGGCGGGCAGCCTGGCAAATCGACGCCGGCAACCCTTCCTCGCTGGCCGGATCCATGGCCAAGGCCTTTGCCACCGATGTGGCCATGAAGGTAACCACCGAAGCGCTGCAGATCTTTGGCGGCTACGGGTACATGCGCGATTACCCCATGGAAAAATACATGCGGGACGCCAAGATTCACCAGATATTTGAGGGTACCAACCAAATCCAACGGGTGGTGATGTCAGCCAATATCCTCCAAGGCCGGCTTTAGATCCACTCTAGAGGATGGGGGTGCCCGGACTACCTTAGGCCCATAAGCCTCGCCTACGTCCACGATGATGCCGCCGCCGGCAGCTTTAGCCCGGGAGGCAAAGCTCGGATCCGGCCCTTCAAACATGGGCTCGGCCATGGCCGGGATGTTGGAGCGAAGGGGCAGAAGGCAATGTGTTTCAGACAGGCCGAGCGAAACCAGGCTGTACGCTTTACAGGCTTATATCAGCCTTAGAACCCTCGCGTGCTCCAAGAAAAGCTAACAACGCCCCGACCCCCAAGAGGATGGCGGCAACGGAATAAAAGGCCGATATGGCAATTACGCCACCTATAGCACTAATGATCATGAGGATTGCCGCCAGTTTGGGCTTTCCTATGGCCAAGGCACCCCCAACTATTCCCAAGATGGCCAGCGGAATGGCTGCAAATCCAAGCCCGGCAACCGTTTCTGCCCCTGGTGCGTTGAAGGCGCTGCCTATACCGCCTGCAAATAATGCCATGCTACCTCCTACCAGGCCAGCTAGTCCACCCAGGATACCTAGAATCAACCCTGCTAACTTCACCTTTCAAACCTCCTCATAGGAAAAAATGATTTCCAAGCTAAGGTGCTGCTCCTACGCTCCGCCGTCGCACGTGGGGCCAGCTTCCGCTCCGTCTCGGGCGCCGACGGGCCTCGGGGCCAATCATACGTCCTGTTGGTTTGCTGCCCAGGTCCTCGTGCCTTCCGCCCCACCTGTGCCTTCGCCGCCGCTGAACCGACTTGGCCGTCGGTTGCTACCGTTTCCAGATCGGGCCTCCAGCATTTCGGCGCACTTCTCCATGCCAAGCGGTAGAACCGGCTGCACCGGGCAGCTGCTCGGCCAGGACTTTGCCCACGCTCCTATTTAGTGGGCTTGAGAGCTACCCCCATATCTTCCTGAGCCTCCAATACCTTCCCATTAGGCAAGTGAACCCGAACCAATATCAAACCAAACGGGTCATCGGAAGTTCTGACCTTCATATCTGAGAAGGGAACTTTGATCCCCGACCCGGTAAACATGAAATTGCCATCCTTCCAACTATCTATGGTACCGCTCCCCGCGTAAACCTGGCGGTCTTTCTTGGTTTTGAAGTCGTCACCCATCTTAGTAGTCCATATCTCAATGTCTACCTTCATCTGCACTCCCTCATACTGAACCGTCTGGTCGTTGGCATCTTTCAGGTCAGGATACACAATTATCCCGTCCTCTTCAGCATCACTTTCCCAATTCGCAGGTACGGTCATCACCGTCGCATGAGTAGCTTTGCTTAGCAGTCCTTCCTCACTTTTACCATCACCAGGGGAAGAACCAGGCGCTGGGCTGGCAGTGCTGCCGCTGTCGGAACCGCACCCACCGGCCAACAGCAATAATACCAAGCACACACCAAAGGAGGTCAAAACAAATCGCCTGGCCTTGAACTTCGCCATCATTATCCAGTCCTCTCCTTCTGCAAAAGATGCTTCCGAATTTGCCCAAGCTGGGTGCCCTGGTTTCGAGTCTACCGCTGCCGTCGTTACCGCCTGAGCCGTCAAACCGACTAGCAACTTCCCGTCCAGTGGTATAGAATGCATTATGCCTGCGCACTCAACCTGACCACCCCCAAGCCACTGCCGTCCTTCAGTCTTCCACCTAAATCGCAGGGCTTAAGCTTCTGGCCTTCCCAATTCAGGCCCCAGCTACCCGCGTGAATCCTGTTAATTCAATCTTACCGCACGAGGACGACACCAAGTGTCGTTCCGCCTTGGACCTGAAAAAAGAATCAGCGCTTCTTTCCAGGCCCAGGAAACAAGCTCTTGACCGAATGGCAAGTCCAGTCTGGCTCCCGACAGAAGTATTCACGAACTGCTGAAGCATAATGGTAACCGCCGCAGCGTAACAGGCTTGGCGTACTGATCCTTCCAAAAGATATTCAGGAAAGCAGATAGTAAGACAACACATACTAGAATCAACCATTTAGAATCAACATCAAACGTTAGCCTTGTTTCCATCTCATTATCGTGCTTCCCTCTTCATTCTCCATATTCTATTGTGGCTCACGAACATCTACCAGGTATCCCAGGCCCAGGATGCGAAAAATGCCGATGAGCGCACAGCACCCAGAAATGTAGCCGCTGCGGGCACCGGCAGAAGCTCGACCCCTTCGGTGCGGGTCTACCGCTGCCCGCAGTGCGAGCTGGTCGTGGGCTGGGACGAGAACTCCGCCATGAACCTGCTCAACAAAACTCTTGCCGAGCTGGC
>JACIYF010000094.1 GCA_014360065.1 Clostridia bacterium
TTTTCCCCATGCCTGCCTAGGGGTGATCATGCCCTGCTATAGTGATCCCAGGGACCGGGAGGACGCCCACCTGGTGGCCAACGCTCTTTCCCTCCCCGTTCGGGAAGTAGATCTAAACCCGGTCTTTGCCCTCTTGTACCGGCAGCTGACCGGGGAGGAGTATAGCGGCCAAAGGGGGCTCCCCATCGCCAACATGAAGCCGCGGCTACGGATGATCACCCTTTACTATTTTGCCAATAGCAAAAACTACCTGGTGGTAGGGACCGGCAATAAGAGCGAGCTGGTGATGGGTTACTTTACTAAATACGGCGACGGCGGCGTGGATATCCTGCCCCTGGGAGATTTGGTCAAGACCCAAGTACGGGAGCTGGCACGTTATCTTAACATCCCCGAGCCCATCATTGTCAAGCCACCCTCGGCAGGCCTATGGCCAGCCCAAACCGACGAAGGTGAGATGGGGATAACCTACGCCGAGCTGGACGCGGTGATCCTCGGGCAAGCGCCGAGTCCGGATCTAGCTCAAGAAGTGGCGCGCCGAAAGGAGCTCAGCCAGCACAAGCGTAGCCTTCCCGCCATCCCCAGTTTGGCTGAGCTGGAAGGATAGGGAATCAGAAGCCCCGAGGCAGGGGCGCATCAAACCGATGATGGTGATTGGAGAGCCGGGCAAAGGCAATGCCGCCAAAAATTAAATTGGAGTAAAAAGTGAGAACCCGCCAGCCGCCAACGAAGGCGGCTAAAAAAATCTTGGGGACCAGCGAAGCAAACAGCGAAGCCAACCCGATCTCAGCCACCCCGCTACCCCCTGGAACTGGTATATAAGAGACCACAAAGTAGATGAGCGCTTGCCTTACGATGGTAAGCATGACCGGAACGTTGAGGCCCAGGCCCATTAGCAACACTGGCGCCAAGGAAAAGAAAAACAACCAGTAGAGCAAGGTATAAATCAATACCATCAAGGTGATGGCCGGGCTACCCACCATGAGAAAGCGTAAGCTGGAGTTTAGCCCTATCACTTCCTCGTACGCCTGGTCAGCGATTCGATCCTTGTCCAGCTTCAAGAGACGAAATGGTGGCCATGACAAAAACCCTGAGACCATGCTTCGGACTTTAGCAGGATGGGTTATAAAAAAGATTAAAAAAGATAGGCCCACAATGATCAGGGCAAAGCAGATGACGATGCTAATCCCCAACATGGAATCCCAGGCCAACGCCCGCCAATAAAAGAAGACAATCAAGGGAATGGCAATCAAGAAGAAAAGGATGGTTAGAAGCAGCCGGCTTATGGCCACGGCCAGGCTCTGATCCAATTTCACTCCTTGAGTAAATAAGAAGTAGGTTTGGGCAGGAGGGCCGCCAGCACCCATGGGAGTAATGGAGGCCACAAAGTTGGTAGCTAGATTAATAGAAATGACCTTGCCTAGCCCAATCTTGTTGCCAGCCAGCCGAAGCAGCGCCTGGGTGCGCAAACCGTCGGTCACCCACAAAGCCAAAAGGATCAGCACTGCCAACCCTACATATTCCCACTGGCGGTAGCTGGCCAGCTGCCGCCCTTCCTTGCTAAGGACGGCCAATACAGCCATTCCCGCGCCACTAAAGCCTAGAGCCATTACCAACCCGGCTAGATGTCGCCTGCTCAGCATCGATAAGTCTCCTCATGCCCATAGCCGCGGCTTTCCACGCCAGCTTAATTGTACCAATCCCTCTAGAAAGTGTAAATCGCAGTGCCCAATGCAAAATATGCAGGCCGCCCCTCAAAGGCAACTCCTTTGAGCCCCAACAATTTCCGTCTTGGGGCTACCGGCCCTCCTCCTCGTCGGCCCGGGTCGGGTGTGCTAAAATGAGTAACAGCCTAAGTTTGAGGTGCAGCATGTACGAACTTCGAGTGGTGGTAGCCGATGCCGACCCCGAGTCGGTAAAGGACTGGAAACAAGGCTTGATCCGGGCTGGCTATGTGGTGGTGGGCGAAGCTAACGATGGGCATAAGGCTCTACAAATCCTCTTTCAGCTTCGTCCCGATGTAGCCATCATCGATGCCGAATTGCCCGGGCGCCGGGCGTTGCAGGTGGCCAGAGTAGCCAGCGAGCAGCGGCTCTGCGCAGTGGTACTGGCCATTAGGGCTCCATATAACGAGATTATGGAGGCTATAGGCGAGGCCGGGGTCTCGGCCTGCCTGATCAAGCCTGCCAGCGAAGCCAACCTCATCGCTGCAGTAGAAACCGCTTATGCCAATTATACCCGCCTCTTGCGCCTGGAGCAGGAAAAGCGGAGGGCGGAAGAGCAGCTGGCCACCCGCAAAGTCATTGAGCGGGCCAAGGGAATAATTATGGAGCGAATGGGCCTCTCAGAAGCCGAGGCCTACCAGTATCTGCGCCGCCTCAGCATGGACCGCTGTATTCCCATGGGCGAGCTGGCCAAAGCCATCCTCCGAAACGGCGGGCCAAGCCAACCCACCCCACCCAGAAAGTGACCAAGCCAGGGGAAAAGCACAATAGAGCCAACCGGCCCCTGCCCCTGTGAAGTCACAGGGGCAGGGGCCCGACCGAAAGCCGTTTTTTAACTAACCTTGCTTGCCAGCCTCTACCAAAGCCTGGTATACCCTCTCCGCAGTCAGGGGTAGGTAGCGTATGGGACACCCTGTCCGGTTTCTTCATCCATGGGAGTGGTTTGGGGATTAAAGTACCCACTTTCCTTGGCCGGATGAGCGCATGCGGGTACGAGCTGCGCAGGACTTTAGCATACAGCATGCCCGGGAAATATAGATCGTCTGCAAACTTGGCCTGTCCCAATACTTTGGCAATACCCTCTTTGCGGGGTACCGAGCGGCCTATGGCACCGCTCGCCTCTTCCGGACGGTCAGCCCTTTCCGCCTGTCCTCTTCTCCGCGAAGCTCTCTGGCCGCAGCTTGATAGGTACAGCCCGGGCCAACGGGCCAAATGGAGTCTTAAGTACGTTGTAATGGCGCCAGCCATTGGGATAGGTATTCTTGGACGACCGAGCCGGGCAGCCCGAGGGCTGCCCGGCTCTCCCAGCTCTAATGATTCGACTGTATCCCGCCTGGCCTAGGTAAGATCTACAACCTTTCCCTCAGGTGGCTTAGCAATTTGGCTGCGAAGCTTCGTCACCTTAGCAGCGATTTGGCAACTGCTCAGAACGAATAGGACGAGCAGGAAGGTTGCCATAACCAGGGGGGTCCACTGCGCTTCAGTGCTGAACCTATATATGAAGTAAAGAAGCGCAGCTAGCCCGCTAATGTACATAAATGCCCCAGGAACCACAATCCAAGTAATGAAATGGCCATCAATGGGCTTTCCTTCTTCCAGGCGATTGATCAAAACCACCGCGTAGGGATAAATGGCAAATGTCAAAGAAACCAGCGCAAAGCCAGCCCAGAGCTGGTTAAAGGGGGTCTTAAGAGCCATCCATGTGCCTATTAAGACTACGAAAAATGTGGAAATGATGGGCTTTTCAAGATGTAGAGCACCAAGGGGACGCAACCGCCGGGCCAGTTCTTCTAAAGAGTAGCGTGCACCCCGGGCGTAAGCATCCATGGTGGTGATTATGAACCCGGTTAGCGTTAAGGCACCCATGGTCAAGCCGATGTGCTCCGGAATACCGAGATTTTTTGCGGCAGCGGCAAACGCCTGCGAGAAAGCACCCCCAGCGTTTTTAACCACCGTGGAAGTAAAACCAGCATAGTCCCAGTGAGTAGCAATCAAGGCTATGGTCACAAGAGCCAAGAGAGTTTCGCCCTTGGTGCCTAGGCTAACCACTGTAAAGGCGTGTTTTTCATTGTCTAGCTGCCTGGAAGCTATACCCGCCGACATCATACAGTGGGTGGCGTTGATGGCCCCGCAAGTTATGGTGGCCATAATGGCCGGCCACAAAAGTCCCCGAGCCGTCTCCCAACCTACCCAGGCAGGCATGGTAAAGTGCGGTATACCGGCCAAAAGTGCAATAGTCCCAAGAAGCGCTCCAAAGAGAAGAACCCCAGAGTTTAAGAAGTCGCGAGGAGCAAGGATCAGCCATACTGGCAGATAAGCCGCGATAAAAGTATAGGCTATTAGCCCAACTACCCAGGCATCATACGACCAGCTGATCGGGTACTTAATCCCCAGGTAGATCGTAAAGGCCCACACAATCAATGCCACTACAGTTCCACTAAATACGGGTATGTTCCTCTTACTCCTTAAATAGCCGAAACAAATTGCAATTATGGTTAAAGCAATGGTCGGAATAGTAGCCATAGGTATGCTGACCATAGTTTTGGCCATGGTGGTCATGAATATGGAGTAAGTGATGGTGCCCAGAAACCATAAGGAGATGGCTGCACAAATCCCGGAAGCATCGCCAATGACCTTTCTAACTATCTCCCCCATGGTGGCACCCTTGTTGCGCACCGAGGCCATTATGTGAATGTACTCGGTAGGAGTGCCCATGAGGCTAACACCTACCAGCAGCCAAATCAACGCTGGAATCCATCCCCAATACAGGCCCATAATAGCGGAGAGAATAGGTGATAGCCCAGCAATAGCCATGAAGTACTGACCGGTTACAATGGCAACGTGATTCTTGGCAAAGTCTCGGCTATCCTTGCTCTCCAATGCCGGGGTAGTCCGATTTGGGTCTGGCGGCCAAATCCGCTCGGTAGGCTTTTTGAGCAAAAAGTGACTTAGGAATAGGAGACCGTAACCCCCTACCAGCCATATCAAAGCATTCATCCTGCTATCCCTCCTCCTTTGAAACGCTTGCTTCTCAGGCTACTTGTACCCTTGAACCATTCCTAATTAAATCTCCGAATAGATTTCCGCTCTACGGCCCCATTAGGGAAACATCTCACCTCCATCCTGTTTTTAGTCCTTCCGCTTTCCCCGAAGCGCCGCCAATACTTTCTCGGGCGTAATTGGGAGACTAGTTATTCGAGCCCCAATGGCATTGCATATAGCATTGGCCACAGCTGCAGCCGTGGGGTTAAGCGCCGGCTCCCCAATGCCTTTCGCCCCATAAGGCCCTTTGGGATCATTAGTCTCTACAAAGCCAACGTGGAATCTAGGCAGGTCCCGAGACCCGGGGATCCTATAGTCCATGAAACCTGCATTCTCTACCTTTCCCTGGACGGTAACCATGTTTTCTGTTAAAGCCCAGCCTATGCCCATAGCCGCCCCGCCGTGGATTTGCCCTTCCAAGGCCATGGGATTCAAGGCCCGGCCAACGTCATGGACGGCCCATAATTCAACCACTCTAACCAAACCCGTCTCGGTATCCACCTCAACTTCAGCAACCTGACATCCAAAGGGGTAAACGGGCGAAGGGTTGCCGTACTTGTTCTCATCTGGGATTTGGGTATCGGGTACATAGGTTCCCTGAGTAACTATCGGGCCACCGCCGTGGGTGAACATGTAGTGGCGGGCAGCCTCAGCTATGGAGATAGCCTTGTCGGGATTGCTGGCCACAAAGATGGTGCCAGAGCAGGCATCCAGTTCTTGGACTTCAGCCTGGAGAAGCTCGGCCGCGGCTTCGAAGAGTTTAGCCCGGGCCGCCTTGGCAGCTGCCACCACACCGTGCCCCCCAATCGTGGTACCACGGGTAGCAAATGACCCCAAGCCAAATGGGCTGATGTCGGTATCAACCACGCTGACCCGGACATCCTCGAGCTTAGCCCCTAAAGTCTCGGCAGCTAGCATAGCAAACACCGTATCTTGCCCCTGGCCCATATCGCATTCGCCATGGATTAGAAGGATCTTGCCATCCTCTCCAATGCGGATAATGGCGGAAGCCCCATCGAACGGCCGGAAGAAGGGACGGTTTCCGGAAACGTGATTGCAACAAGCCAATCCTATCCCTCGACGCACCGGTCCCTGAGCTGCGCTGGCCCGCTTATCTTTCCATCCAGACATCTGGGTAGCCCGCCTAATGCACTCAGATAGGCCAGAAGTAGGTATATACCACCCATGGGGTGACAAGTGGCCATCCTGGACAGCGTTGCGGAGGCGCAAATCGGCCGGATCCATACCCAGCTCTTCAGCTGCCTCGTCTAGCAACGACTCTAAAGCAAAGGTCATCTGGGCATTACCAAAACCACGAAAGCATCCGGTCGGAACAGTGTTGGTATAAGCCAAGTAGCCACGGGTTTTGATGTTGGTAAATCGGTAGAGCTGATCGGTACGGTAACATGCCGTGGACAGAATGGGCGGGCCGTATACGGTCCGGCCGCCGTTTCCGGCTATTACCTTGGCCTCTTTGGCCAAGATGGTGCCGTCCTTCTTGAAACCAATCCGGAGGAATATTTTCATCGGCACCCTTGGGTTGCCGGCCATGAAGTCCTCATCGCGTTCGTTTACGATCTTGACCGGGCGTCCGCTCTTTCGGGCCAAGAGCATAGCTATGGGATGAAGGGCAGTCTCAAACTTGGCGCCAAACCCGCCCCCCATCATAGGCTTGATTACCCGAATATCCTGCATGGATACTCCTAAGCCCTTGGAATAGGTGAACCGTAGCTTTGACGGCACTTGGGTGCTGGCAAAGAGAACGTATCTACCGTTGTCGTCCACATACGCTACTCCGCACATAGGTTCCAGGTACGCTTGGTAGACCTGGCTGGTGCTAAAGGTATCCTCTACCACCACATCAGCTTCCCGTAGCGCTGCCTCGAAATCTCCCCGGTCCACCTCCCATTTGAAAGCTAGGTTGTTCTCGCAGCCCTCGTTGATTATGGGAGCACCCGGCTCCAGCGCTTCTTCAGGGTCAAAAACTGCTGGCAAGGGTTCGTATTCTACTTTTATAAGGTCTAAAGCTTCTATGGCCGTATCTTCATCCACCGCCGCCACAGCCGCCACTTCTTCACCTATGAACCTGACTTTGTCTTTGGCTAGAATATACCAGTCATCAATAACCGGCCCGAACTTTACCCCCGGGGTATCGGCATGGGTAATTACGGCTTTTACGCCAACCAACTTTTTTGCCCGGCTGACGTCGATGTTTAAGATCCGAGCATGCGGGTAAGGGCTCCTTAAGATTTTCCCGTAGAGCATGCCCGGCAAGTGTAGGTCAGCTGTATACCTGGCCTGACCGGTCGCCTTAAGGGCCCCATCAATTAACGGCGTCGCTTTGCCTAAGACCTTGAAATCATTCACCATCGCCACCCCCTGCCATCTCCTTAGCTGCTGCCTGAATAGCTTCAACTATCTTTTGGTAGCCGGTGCAGCGGCACAGATTTCCCGCTATGGCCCGTTTAATCTCCTCTTCCGTAGGGTTGGGGTTTTTATCCAATAGCGCTTTGGCCACCATTATGAATCCTGGACTGCAGAATCCGCATTGAATAGCTCCTAGCTCCACAAAGGCTTTCTGAATCGGGTGCAACTCACCGTTCCGAGCTAACCCCTCGATGGTGGTAATTTCCTTGCCCTGGACCTGCCCCACCAGCGTCATGCAGGAAGCTACCGGCTCGCCGTCAATTAGCACTGTACAGGCGCCACACTCTCCCTCAGCACAACCCTTCTTGGTCCCAGTCAATAACAGGTCTTCACGCAACACATCAACCAATAAGCGTTCAGGTGCCGTGGTTATTTGATATTGTTCGCCATTGATCCTTAAGCTGATCTCCTGCTTCAAATTGACCACCTCCTAAGCCGCCCAGTTGGCAAGAGCCCGCTTTACGTAAACTCGCACCATCTCCCTCCGGTAGTCGGCACTACCGCGGAGGTCACTAATAGGACTGCATTCCTTGGATGCTTCTTCAGCTGCCCGAACAATCGTGGCCATGGTTGGGGAGTTGCCTTCAAGAATACTTTCAGCAGCTCTTGCCCTTATAGGCGTGGGCGCCACCGCCCCTAAAACCAGGCGAACATCCTCCGCCTTCCCAGCGGAAAGCCTTAAGGCAACCGCCACGTTAACTACAGCAATGTCGGTAGAACGCTTCAACGAGTGCCGTAGATATGTGGTCTGAACCTCACTTGTAGGAATCGGTATAATAACTTCCTGGAGAATCTCTCCGGGGCGAAGAACGGTTGATCCGGGGCCAACAAAAAACGATTCCAGCGGCACAGTCCTATCTCCGCCCAGGCTTACCAACCTCACCTCTGCTCCCAGGGCAATCAGCGGCGGTGCCATTTCCGCCGAGGGTGCGGCATTGCAAAGGTTGCCTCCCAATGTAGCCGTGGTACGTATCTGCCATGAGCCCAGGCAACTGGCCGCTGCAGTGACCGCCGGAATGTATCTAGCAATTAAATCCGAATTCTCAATCTGAGCAATGGTAGTCAGAGCGCCAATCCTTATCCGATTCCCTTCTTGCGTGATATACCTGAGCTCAGAAAGAGATCCCAGATTAACCATCTCCGAGCAAGATATTTTGCCCCTTTTAACACCCAACAGCAGATCAGTTCCACCAGCAATGGGTCTAGCTCCGGAATTAGCATTCAACCGAGCTAGGGCGTCCTGCAAGTTCGAAGGAACATACAAGCTTGGCAGTTTCATCCTTTTACCCCCTTTTAATTAAAGCCCGGTATAAAGAAATGTCAGCGCCACGATTCAAACACCCTAACTTATTGCAAAACGCATACCAGAGATACAAAAAGGCCGGTTTCAGGGTTAAGAACACCTGAAGACCAGCCTTCTGAGCCCAAAACCACCCAAGAAACACGGGTGACTTTTCTTAAATTGAGACGAGATTTCTCATGCTATCTCAGTTGATAATTCCACCGCTGGACTGCAACTCCCTCAGCCGACGGTATAGCGTAGCGCGGCTTATTCCCAAATGCTTGGCGGCCATTTCTTTGCCTTTCACGTCAGTACCGAACCGCTGCAAAGCTTCAATAATTGCAGTCTTCTCCAGCTCTTTTAATACCGGCCTATTGGTGCCAGAACCTGGCGATGAGGGCTTGATCGCCTGCAAGCTCAACGGAAAATCAGATACCTGAATCCACTCACCTGTAGCCATAGTGACCGCATATTCCAATACATTTTCAAGCTCCCGCACGTTTCCCGGCCAAGCATACGCCTTTATTAACCTCATGGCTTCCTCATCTATTCCGCGAATTGATTTGCCGGCTCTCTTGGCATATTTAGCCACGAAGTGGTGAGAAAGAAGCTCTAGGTCGCCTCGCCTTTGTCGCAATGGAGGGATGGTGATGGGAATAACGCTCAAGCGGTAATAGAGGTCAGCCCGAAATTGCTTATTGGCAATCATTTCTTCAAGGTTACGGTGGGTGGCAGCAATAATCCTAACATCCACTCGGGTGGGCGCAGTCCCGCCCACCTTTTCAACGCTCCTTTGCTCAATAAATCTTAACAGCTTGACTTGCAGGTTAAGCGGCATATCCCCGATTTCGTCTAGGAAGACGGTACCTCCATCTGCCAACTCAAATTTGCCTGGCTTGCCACCCTTTCTCGCCCCCGTAAAGGCCCCTTCTTCATAGCCGAAGAGCTCGCTCTCTAGTAAAGCATCGGGAATGGCCCCGCAGTTGATGCTGATAAACGGCTTATCGCGGCGATGACTCAGGGTATGAATGGCTCGGGCAAACAAGTCCTTGCCGGTACCGCTTTCCCCTCGTAGGAGCACCGTCGCGTCAGTGACAGCCACTTTCCCTAGCAAGTTCTTAATTTGCACCATCTCTGGATCCTGGGTTAGGATATCCTCCAGGCCAACGCTGGGAGGGTCAGCAAATAGCCTGGAAGCAAAGGACCTTATTTCTTTTAGAGGTCGAAAAGAAAGGATAAATCCGTTCCGACCGTTGGGGTATCTGATAGGCGTAATCACGCCATAGAACCGAAGTACCCTGTTCTTGAAGTGAGAATAAGCAATCTCCTGACTTATAGTCCTGAACCCAGAGCTGTCGCTTGGCAGAGTAAGCTTATTAAACAACTTACTTAGAGGGCGCCCACAAATGCTGGCGGCCGGCATTCGTAGCAACTGCGAGGCCGATTCATTGCACATGGTTATCTGGCC
>JACIYF010000095.1 GCA_014360065.1 Clostridia bacterium
GTGGATCTATCGGCGCGGCTTGAGCGGGACTGCAGTTTAGAGATCTTGACCTTTGAGGACCCTGATGGGCGCGATGCCTACCGGCACAGCGCTTCCCACGTAATGGCCCAAGCGGTGAAAAGGCTATATCCAGGTACCAAGCTGGGGATCGGCCCGGCCATTGAGGATGGGTTTTACTACGATTTTGACTGCCCCCAGCGCTTTGGGCCGGAGGACCTGGAAAAAATCGAGGCGGAAATGAAAAAGATAATTGCTGCCGACTATCCCTTCTCCCGGCGGGAAGTCAGCCGCCGGGAGGCGGAGGCCTTTTTTGCCGAGCGGGGGGAGAACTATAAACTGGAGCTCATCCGCGAGCTAGGCCCCGATGAGACCATTAGCCTCTATCAACAGGCAGAGTTTATTGACCTTTGTGCTGGGCCCCATATACCTTCAACCGGGCGATTAAAAGCCGTCAAGCTCACCAGCATAGCCGGGGCGTACTGGCGGGGCGATGAGCGAAATCCCATGCTCCAGCGCATCTACGGCACTGCCTTTAACAAGGCTTCCCAGCTGGAGGAATACTTAAAGCGGATCGAAGAGGCCAAGAAGCGCGATCACCGCAAGCTAGGCCCCCAGTTGGAGTTATTTGGCTTTTCCGAGGAAGGCCCCGGTTTCCCCTTCTTTTACCCCAAGGGTCTGGTTATCTGGAATGAGCTGGTTGACTACTGGCGCAAGGAACACCGGCGCTCTGGCTACCAGGAGATCAAGACCCCCATTATTCTCCGGCGCCAGCTGTGGGAGCGCTCTGGACACTGGGATCACTATCGAGAAAATATGTACTTCACCCAAATCGACGAGCAGGACTATGCCATCAAGCCCATGAATTGCCCGGGGGCCATTCTGGTTTACCGGGCCCAGCAGCATAGCTACCGGGAGCTGCCAATTCGCTTGGCCGAGCTGGGCTTGGTGCACCGCCACGAGCTTTCTGGGGTTCTGCATGGGCTCTTGCGGGTGCGGGCTTTCACCCAGGACGATGCCCACATCTTTATGTTGCCCTCTCAGATTGAGCAGGAGATCCAGGGAGTCATTGAGCTGGTGGACCGGTTCTATTCCACTTTTGGCTTCCCCTACCATGTGGAGCTGTCCACCCGGCCGGAGAACGCCATGGGATCGGAAGCCATCTGGGAGCAGGCCACCGCTGCCTTGGAGCAGAGCCTCAAGGCCATGCACCTGGATTATGTGGTTAATGAGGGAGAGGGGGCCTTTTACGGTCCCAAGATTGATTTTCACCTCCGGGATAGCCTGGGGCGGACCTGGCAATGCGGCACCATTCAGCTCGATTTTCTGATGCCGGAGAAGTTCGACCTCACCTATATCGGCGAGGACGGGGAAAAGCACCGGCCGGTCATGATTCACCGGGTGGTCTTTGGCAGCATCGAACGCTTCATTGGCATCCTTACCGAGCATTATGGTGGCGCCTTTCCGCTGTGGTTGGCTCCGGTGCAGGCGGTGGTAATGCCCATTGCCGACCGGCACTTGCCGTATGCGGAAGCGGTGGCCGCTAAGCTCTTAGATGCTGGTCTTAGGGTGGAGATCGATAAGCGCAACCAGAAGATAGGCTACAAGATCCGGGAGGCCCAGCTGAAGAAGATACCCTACATGCTGGTGGCCGGGGACAAGGAGGTAGACGAGGGTAATATATCCGTACGCCATCGCCGCCTGGGGGACCAAGGCTCGTGGTCCATCGAGCAGTTCATTGCCGAGGCCAAAGCGGCCATCGCCCAAAAGCAATGAAGGGTACGGCCCTAAAATTTCCTTGACGCTCAAGGGCGGGCTATGCTATACTGCCAGCGAAGTAGAAGCCATCCGCTTCTCACCCTATGGCTTTGCCAATAGGGTTCCAAGAGTGCAGGTGCAACTTGGGTATCGCTGACGTTTTGGCGGGTGGTTTCCCGCCTTTTTTAGTGTTTGGGCTTTTCTACTTAGGCTGGAGGTGAAACCAACATTACTAAAGAATTGCGCATCAATGAGGAGATTCGCGCCCGGGAAGTTCGGTTGATCGGTCCGGACGGCCAGCAACTGGGCATAGTACCCCTGCGTGATGCCTTGGCCATGGCTCATGAAAAAGGCCTGGATTTGGTGGAAGTCGCGCCTACTGCCCGGCCCATAGTCTGTAAGATAATGGATTACGGGCGCTACCGGTATGAGCAGAGTAAACGGGAGCGAGAAGCCCGCAAGAAGCAACGGGTAATCAACATCAAAGAAGTCAAGTTGCGATTGGGAATTGAAGAGCACGACTTTCAGGTCAAGGCCAGAAACGCCATGCGGTTTTTGGAGAACGGGGACAAGGTAAAAGTAACCATAATGTTTCGTGGGCGCGAAATTGCTCATGCGCACTTAGGACAGAAGCTATGCGATCGATTGGCCAGCCTAGTGGAGGGGAAGGCCCAAGTGGAAAAGGCTCCTCAGGTGGAAGGCCGCAATATGATCATGATCCTAAGCCCCAAACAAGAGTAAAAGCAGTAGGAGGACTGAATATGCCCAAAATGAAGACTCATCGGGGCGCAGCCAAGCGCTTTCGGATTACCGGAACCAAGAAAATCAAGCGGGCCAAAGCCTTTAAGAGCCACTTGCTGGGGAAGAAGCCGGCTAAGCGCAAGCGAGCGCTCCGGGAGGCCACCCTGGTAAGCAATGCAGATATGAAAAAGCTCAGGAAGCTGCTTCCCTATGCCTAGCAAGTTGGGGCTCGGCATTCGATAATCATAAAAGGAGGAACAACCTATGGCTAGGGTTAAGAGGGGTGTTACCAAACACCGCCGCCATAAAAAGATTCTCAAGCTGGCCAAGGGCTATTATGGAGCCAAATCCAAGCTTTTCCGTCCTGCCAACGAGCAGGTGCTAAAATCCCTGGCTTATGCCTACGCCCACCGCCGCGAAAAGAAGGGCGATTTTCGTAAGCTCTGGATTGCTAGGATCAATGCCGCTGCTCGGGCCAACGGCCTCTCCTATAGCCGGTTCATCAACGGCCTTAAGCTGGCAGGGGTAGAAATCAATCGCAAGATCCTGGCCGATCTGGCCGTAAAAGATACCTCGGCCTTCAACCAGCTGGTAGATGTAGCCAAGGAAAAACTACAAAGCTAGCGGACAGCGTAGGAGGCAAGGCAGAACATGGCTGAGCAACCTGCGTCACAGCGGGGCATCAGCCCGCCGCGGGTCCTGGCCCTAGGATTTGCGGCGGTGATTTTAACTGGTACTTTACTTCTAAGCCTTCCCGTGGCTAGTCGCTCGGGTGTCCCCATCTCTCCGGTGGACGCCCTCTTTACTGCTACCTCGGCCACTTGCGTCACCGGCTTGGTGGTGGTGGACACCGCCAAAGATTATTCTTTATTTGGGCAACTAGTTATCCTAGCCATGATCCAAATCGGCGGGTTGGGCATAATGACCATGTCCACTCTGGTCTTTCTTGCCATTGGCCGGCACATCACCTTTCGGGAACGGCTCCTCATCCAGGAATCCCTAAACCAGATTCGGGTACAGGGGGTAGTGCGGCTGGCCCGGTATGTATTGCTGATCACGGCGGTTATTGAAACGGTGGGGGCCCTAATCCTTACTGTGCGCTGGTCGGGAGAACTAGGCTGGGGGCGAGCCGCTTACTACGGAGTGTTCCACGCCATTTCCGCCTTCTGCAACGCTGGCTTCGATTTATTCTCGGTGAGCCTGGTCAATTACCGGGGAGACATTGCCGTCATATTAGTAATTACCAGTCTGATTATCCTGGGAGGGCTGGGATTTAGCGTTCTCGCCGAAGTGCTCTCGGGCAAACCGCCCTCCCGATTTTCCTTACATACCAAAATGGCCCTCAAGGTGACGGCCGGGCTAATCCTAGCCGGTTTTGTTATGGTGCTGTTGCTGGAAATGCATAATCCCGACACCCTGGGGCAGGAGGGATGGAGGGTAAAGATTCTTTCCTCCTATTTCCATTCAGTTACTCCCCGAACCGCCGGGTTTAATACTTTACCGGTGGGACAGATGCACCCAGCCACGCTGTTTTTGACCTGCATGCTCATGTTTATCGGTGCCTCTCCCGGGGGTACTGGGGGCGGCATCAAGACCACCACCTTTGCCACCATCGGCCTGTTGGTAGCGAGCATCCTGAGGGGAAAACTAGATGTGGAGGTGGGTGGCCGGCGTTTGCCGCCGGAGACCGTCAAACGAGCCATTGCCATTGCTTCCATTTCCATGGGATGGGTCCTGGCGGCTACCACCATGCTGCTCGTAACCGAACCCTTTCCTTTGCTCAATGTCTTGTTTGAAGTGATTTCCGCCTTTGGTACCGTAGGTTTATCTACCGGCATAACCCCCCAACTGTCCCTTGGGGGTAAGATTATTATAATCCTGACCATGTATTTAGGGAGAGTAGGGCCTTTGACCTTGGCGTTTGCTCTGGCCGAGCGCTTCCGTCGCCGGGGCAATCTGCACTTTCCTGAGGAGAACATAATTGTCGGGTAACTGGGGGGAAGGACTTGAAGCAGTTTGCAGTAATTGGGCTGGGGCGGTTTGGATCCAGCGTGGCCCGTACCCTGGCCCAGATGGGGCACGAGGTGCTGGCCATTGACACCTCGGAGGAGAGGGTGGATGCCATCAGCCAGGAGGTCACCCGAGCGGTGCAACTGGATGCCATGGACGAAGATTCCTTGCAGGCAGTAGGCATTCGCAACTTCGATACTGTGGTGGTGGCCATTGGCGAAAACATCCAGGCCAGCATTTTGGTGGCGCTAATTCTCAAGGAGCTAGGGGTCAAACATGTGGTGGTCAAGGCCTCAAATGAACTCCACGGAAAGGTGCTGGAAAAAATCGGGGTGGACAAAGTTATCTACCCGGAGCGGGATATGGGCACCCGCCTGGCCCGCTATCTAGGCAGTAAGCACCTGGTGGATTACCTGGATTTATCTCCGGATTACAGCATTGTCGAAGTAGAGGTTGATGAGCGCATGGCCGGCAAGACCTTGGCGCAATTGGATCTTCGGGCCCGGAAAGGCTTGAGCGTGGTGGCCATTCGCCGGGGAGCCAACATAATCATGGGCCCTGGTGGCGATGACGCGGTTCAGCGGGGGGACATTTTAGTAGTTATAGGCGGAAAGCGAGATTTGGAGAAGCTTGAAAGTGGGCGTTGAGGCTGGGGTAATCACTTCCCTAGATAACCCCAAGGTTAAGCTGGCCCGCTCCTTAAAATCCAGGCGGGGGCGCGAGAAGGCGGGCCGGTTTTTGCTCGAGGGCCCCAAGTTCATTGCTGAAGGGCTGGACTACGGGTGGCCCATCCAGTACGTTTTGGTAGCCGAGGCTAAGCTTGCCGCTTACGGGCAACTGCTGGAGCGGCTAGAGGCTAGTGGGATACCCATGGTCAGAGTCCGGGACGGGATTTTTAATGTGCTTAGCGATACCGTCCATTCCCAAGGTTTAATAGCAGTGGCAAATAAAAGCAGGGCCAGCTGGGACTCGCTGGTGGCCCATGGCCGGCCCAGCTTGGTGGTAATTGGGGATCGGCTCCAGGACCCCGGCAATTTAGGCACCATTATCCGGACGGCGGCGGCAGTGGGAGCCGATGCTCTGATCCTCACTTCTGGCAGCTGCGATCCCTTCAACGAAAAATGCGTTCGGGCTAGCGCCGGAGCGGTGCTTCGGCTTCCCATCGTCGAGGGCGAAAAGGAAGAAGAGCTTGCGGGTAAGCTCAGCCGGGCTGGGTTAGGGCTGGCCATAAGTGCGCCCCAGGCAAAAGGCGCCCTGCCCCCCTGGGGGGTAGATCTTTTGAGGCCAACCGCTTTGGTGCTGGGCAATGAAGGCCAGGGAGTTAGTCCCTACCTTATGGGCCGGGCCGAGGTTACCATCGGCATTCCTCTGGCCGAGGGGTTAGAATCCCTAAACGTGGCCACGGCGGCGTCCATGATCCTCTATGAGGCCTGGCGCCAGCGCCATTTGGCGCCGGCGCCAGATCCTTCCCATGCGGCTGGTTGCACCGCTTGAAACGGCTATGTTATAATTTCGTTAGGCCTCCATTACATTCCGGGAAAGGTTGTGGTACCATGCTCCTGCCAGCCGATTTTTTTTGGCGCATTTTTGAAAGGACGGGTTCTATCGCAGCCTATATAATTTACCGGAGGCTTGTATTGCAGTAAGTACTGAAAAGGTTGAAGATAAAAAGGCGAGGAACGGGAGAGTACTATGGGGGCGGTCCACCAGGGAGGTGGCGCCGGAGACTGGAAGCGCCGCTAGGGCCAACCATGGGAAGTTCACCCGGGAGCTGCCGGCTGAAATCCAGTGGGTTTTCCGTGGCGGGAGAGTAGGCCGAGCCGCGTCCTCTGGCGTTAGCAGAGGGGATGTCAGGATAGAAGAGGGAGTCCAGGTAAAGCTTCTGGGCTAAGCAGGGTGGTACCGCGGAAGTAAGCTTTCGCCCCTAGGGCGAAGGCTTTTTTGTTTATTCAGGAGCGTTAGGTGGCTCCGGGCAGGATTACGGAGCGAAGGAACAGCGCCCCAGCTGGAAATATACGTTTCTTGAAGGAGGCCAAAGAGTGAGGGAAAGGCTTGAAGAGTTGAAAAGGCGGGCCCTGGAGGATACGCGGTCCGCTCAGGATAGCGAGCAGCTGAATCAAGTGCGCATCCGCTATTTGGGCAAGAAAGGCGAGCTCACCGCCATCCTGCGGGGCATGGGGAAGCTTGCGCCCGAAGATCGCCCGGTGGTGGGTCGGGAGGCCAACCGGATTCGGGATGAGATCGAGGCCGAGCTAGAGCATCGACAAAGGGAGCTTGAAGCCCAAGAGCTCAGCCGGAGGCTGGAAGCCGAGGCTATTGACGTTACTTTGCCCGGCTACCCGGTACAGCCCGGGCGAGCCCACCCCATCAGCCAGGTACTGGAGCGGGTGGAGGAAATTTTCTTGGGGATGGGGTTTGAAGTTTTCGAAGGCCCGGAGGTAGAGTTTGACTATTATAACTTCGAGGCCCTCAATATTCCTCCCGAGCATCCGGCTCGGGACATGCAGGATTCATTCTACTTTACTTCCAACATTCTACTCAGGACCCATACTTCTCCGGGGCAGATCCGGGTGATGCAGAAGATGGCCCCCCGCTTGCCGGTACGGGTGATCATCCCCGGCAAGGTATACCGGCGCGATGATGACGCCACCCACTCGCCCATGTTCCACCAGGTAGAGGGGCTGCTGGTGGATGAGGGGATTACCTTTGGCAACCTCAAGGGCACCCTCTTGGCCTTTGCCCGGCAAATGTTTGGTCCTGGCCAGCAAATTCGGCTCCGGCCCAGCTATTTTCCCTTCACTGAACCTAGCGCCGAGGTGGATATTTCCTGCATCATTTGCGGGGGCACCGGTTGCCGTACCTGCGGCAATAGCGGTTGGCTGGAGATTCTGGGAGCGGGCATGGTCCACCCCCAGGTGTTGGCTAACGGCGGCTACGATCCCGAACGGGTGAGCGGTTTTGCCTTCGGCATGGGCATCGAGCGCATTGCCATGCTAAAATATGGCATTGACGATCTGCGTTTATTCTTTGAAAACGACTTGCGCTTCCTAGCCCAGTTCTAAGGACTACCGCCCCGGTGCCCGGCACTCCCGAGGCACGTATAGTGCGGATCCCAAGCTCGGGTCAGTCAGTTGAGTGCTGGGCGCTGAAGGGTGAGGAGGAGCCATTATGGATCGCTGGCGAGGCCAGTCTTTCGCCGGCGCCGGCGCACTGGCATGGGAAACGTTTCGGAAGCATTTTTCCGAGGGAGGAGTTATAGACCTTGCGAGTTGCTTATAACTGGCTAAAAGAACTAGTGGATTTCGAGCTCACCCCCAAGGAGCTGGCCGACCAGCTGACCATGCTGGGGTTAGATGTGGAAGGGCTTGAACCCTATCCGGATTGGAGCCAAGGAGTCATAGTAGGTGAGATTATTCAAGACCTGCCCCATCCCCAATCCGATTACTTACGGGTGATCCGGGTGGATGTGGGCCAAGGGAACATCCTGCAGATAGTCACCGGTGCCCCTAACGTAGCGGTGGGGCGGAAGGTGGCGGTGGCCACGGCGGGCACCATCCTCCCCGGCAACCGGGTTATTGAGGCTGCTAGCTTTCGGGGCGTAGAGTCCCAGGGCATGGTATGTTCGGCGGAAGAATTAAACCTTGACCCCGCCACCCGGCCGGAGGCGGAGCGGGGCGGGATTATGATTTTACCTACCGACGCCCCCTTGGGGGCTCGGGTGGCCCAGCTGCTCGATTTGGAAGATACTATCCTAGAGATAGATCTTACTCCCAACCGGGCTGACTGCCAGGGCGTGATCAACGTAGCCCGGGAGGTAGCAGCTTTGGTTGGCGCTCAGGTCAAGTTGCCGCCGGTGTTATCTGAGCAGGTCGGGCTAGAACGGAAGCTGCCGGTCCGGGTGGAAATCAAGGATGCCGACCTTTGCCCCCGCTATGTGGCCCGGGTGATCCAGGAAGTCAAAATCGGCCCCTCGCCGGCTTGGCTGGCGGAGCGGCTCACTAGCTATGGCATCCGCCCCATCAACAACATTGTCGACGTGACCAACTACGTGATGCTGGAGTACAACCAGCCCCTGCACGCCTTTGACTACGATACCCTGACTGGAGCACACATCATTGTTCGCCGCGCCTACCCGGGGGAAAAAATGGTTACCCTGGACCATGTGGAGCGGGATCTGGACCAGGATATGCTCTTAATCACTGACCCCCAGGGGGCGATAGCCGTTGCCGGGGTTATGGGCGGCTTAAATACCGAGGTGACCGAGGGTACCCGAACTGTGTTATTGGAGTCAGCCTATTTTAACCCTACCAGCATCAGGAGGACTTCGCGGCAGCTGGGGCTCAGGTCAGAGGCTTCCATGCGCTTTGAACGGGGGATTGATCCTCTGGGGCAGGTGGAAGCAGTCAATCGAGCTGCTTGGCTGATCGAACATATAGGAGCCGGCAAGGCCCAGCAAGGCGTGATCGATGTCTGTCCTCAACCCATTCCCCGGTTAGAGCTGGAGTTGCGGGTGGAGCGGGCCAATCAAATCCTGGGCACCGATATCCCGGCCGAAGAGATGCGTACCCTGCTTGGCCGGCTGGGCATGGAATGCCGCTTTCGGAGGGAGGGAGTGCTGGCCGTCAACGTTCCTTCTTACCGCCCCGACATTGAAAGGGAGGTTGACCTCATCGAGGAGGTGGGCCGGCTTTACGGGTACCATCGCATTCCTACCACCTTGCCGGTAGCTTCGGCCCTGGCAGCCCAGAGATCCAGAAGCCAGAGCCTGCGCCGCCAGTGTCGCCAGCTTCTGATTGCCGCCGGCCTCTACGAGGTAAATACTCTCAGTTTCATCAGTCCTACTGCTTTCGACCGGATGCGGCTTCCCCGAGATGACCGGCGGCGGCAAGGGTTGCGGCTGGCCAATCCCTTGCGGGAAGAAGCTTCCATGATGCGGACCACCCTGTTGCCAGGGCTGTTGGCGGTGGCGGAGCGGAATGCCACCCGGGGGATGCAGGATATTGCTGTTTTCGAGATGGGGACGGTTTTCTGGCCTACCCCTGCGAAGGATGCCTTGCCTGATGAAAAGCTCCAGGTGGCTTTGCTGGCTTGTGGTACTGCCCATCGCGGCTGGGCCTGGGGTGGGGTAGAGCGGGATTTTTATTTCTTGAAGGGCGTGGTAGAGGCTCTGTTGGGATCCTTGGGTATTGAAGGGGTCCGGTTTGTGCCTTTCCGGGATGGCTACCTCTTGCACCCGGGGCGGGCATGCCAGGTGAAGATAAACGACCAAGCCGCTGGCTTTTTGGGCGAGCTCCACCCGGAAGTGGCAGCCAACTATGAGCTAAAAGAGAGGGTAGTAGTAGGGGAGCTGGATTGGGAGAGCCTAGAAACCCACGCCGCCGAGGTCAAGCGCTACTTGCC
>JACIYF010000096.1 GCA_014360065.1 Clostridia bacterium
CTTCTTCAGCCTGAGGAAGAAATCTCGTAAGGTACCTGGATGCCTTACTGCCTGAAGAGCAACCTGAATGAGGATCCAGCGCAGCATGCTCCGGCTCGCCTTGGTGATGTGTCCGGTGTACCTGGTTTTGCCCGACTGGTGCACTGAAGGTACAAGGCCGGAAAAACTGGCAAGCTTCTTTGCCGAGGTAAAGCGCTTGATATCGCCAACCTCGGCCAATATGGTCAGGGCGGCCAGGACATCTATCCCGGGTATGCCTAAAAGAATTTCTAGCCCATCCAAGGTGATTGCCCTCAGGTTTAGCTCTTTCTCAATAGCTGTGATTTCCTCCTCTAAAGCCTCGAGGACCTTGAGGTTCGAGGTGAGGACTATTTTCTCCACCTCAGGCAGTTCCTCAAGCTCCCGGAGGAACTGCCTCCCTTTTACTCCGAACAGATCGCTTGCCGGCACCGTTATGGCGTGCCTGGCCAGAACTGCGTGAACCCTATTTTTAACGCCCACCACCTGCTTCTTTAAGGCTGCCCGGTGGTGGAGTAGGGTTCTTAGCTCTCGCTCTTTCTTGGAGGCCACCCAGCTGGCACAGATAAAATCCGCGGCCAAGAGCCTGACCAAGATCTCAGCGTCCACCTTGTTCGTCTTAATCCTGGCCTCAGCAATGGCTCTCGTTTTTATGGGGTTGACGACCACCACTTGTGCCCCACGCGCTGTTAAGATATCATAAATCATGGAAGCATTGCCGGTGGCTTCAAGGGCTACTTTGCAGTTGCCGTCAAGTTCCTTAGCGAACCGCTTCCACTCCTTTTTCTCATTGCGGAAATGGAAACGCCTGATAGAGTTACCCGGTAGAAGCTCTGCTCCCTCGCAAGTAACTTTGTGGACGTCAAGGCCAAAGTACCGCAATCCTGGTGCACCTCCTTTTTATGGGGCGCGAGCAAAGGTAAGCACGACAATCACCTATCCGGGCTCTTTAGCCCACTTTGGCGGGTCGAGATGGCGGCCAAACATTTTCTCGGACTCTTATCATCCATGTCACCAGACGGCCGCTCTTGCCCGCACTGCCTTGGCTAGATAACCCGCCTAGTTACTTAATTCGCCAGAGGTACGGTTTTATCATGCCAACATTTTCTCTGTCCGCGCTCACGTGACAATATCACAGTCCCGTGACACCAGCAGCGATAGGCCTTGACGAGGTTGGGGGAAGTTGCTATAATTTGAGTTGCGCTTGGGGGGTTAACTCCCAGAGCGGGTAAAGTGAATAATGAGCGTGGAGAGGTTCCCGAGTTGGCCAAAGGGGGCAGACTGTAAATCTGCTGGCGCAGCCTTCGCTGGTTCGAATCCAGCCCTCTCCACCATGTTGCGGGGTGGAGCAGCTGGTAGCTCGTCGGGCTCATAACCCGAAGGTCGTTGGTTCGAATCCATCCCCCGCAACCAAGCCCACATAGCTCAGTCGGTAGAGCGTCGCCTTGGTAAGGCGGAGGTCACCGGTTCAATCCCGGTTGTGGGCTCCAGTATTGATTGGCAAAGTTTTTGCGTTTACCCTCACCCTGACATCAGCTGACAAACGAGGGTAGGGCGAGGGTCGTATACCTACCGTGAGGAGCATCACCCTGCTCCTTATTATTTGTCTGCGGTCGGCCACCTCTCCGGCTAGGTATAGACTGCCCTGCTGGTGATGCTGCTTCCCCAAATCTCTAGGCCTGTGGTGCATATCTAGGGGTATAGAGAGGATAGAATAAAGTCCGCTTCTGCACGTCACGACCTGCAAACCGCCCGGGCGAGACAGACGTTACCTCTTGTGTCGCACCGTCATCCCCAATCAGCAGCAAAAAATGAAAAAGATAGGCTGCTTGGCGATAACCTTCCATGTCCTTTGGGGTGGGCCCCTCTTAAGTGCTCTTCTGTAATGTTTAGTTCCTTACTACTTTTACTGTTCGAACTGCATAAACATGTAAAGGGACGGTGAGGAGGTGACGCCATGGTCGAGGGCAGGAAGCATTATTTTACTTTGACTGACCGGGAGCGCCTGACAGTTGGCGGGGTATCCCATGTGATTAGCTTCGATGATCGGCGGGTAGTCCTGGAAACGGTCATGGGCCCGCTGGTAATTGAGGGCGAGGGTTTCAATATTCATAACCTCAATCTAGAATCCGGAGAGCTGGCGGTTACCGGCACCATCAGCTCCCTGGCTTACAGCAACAAGTATGGCGGCAAAGGGCGAGGGGAGGGCCTCCTTAAAAAGATATTGCGCTAAAGAAAGGACCGACTTCAGCCATTCGCCGGAAGTGCCCATGCGACGGATCTGGAAGAAAACCGGGGGCGATGCCGAGGCGTTGGTCCGGGGCGGAGCGAAGGCCCACCCTGGCCGGCATAGCCTAGAACAAACTGTTTGTTAGGAGGAGAGCCGCGTGCCCATCCAGCTAGCTATCTTTAGTAGCACCGTAGCCTTGGGGGTGGTCATGGGTGCTTTTTACGACTTGTTTCGTACTTGGCACCTTTTAGCTCACCCCCGCCGGTGGCAAATCCACCTGGGGGACTTCATTTACTGGTTTATCACTACCTTAGGGGTCTTCTTTGGCTTGCTCTTGACTAACTGGGGGGAACTCCGGTTTTTTATGCTTCTTGGCCTAGCTTTGGGTGCAGGACTTTACTTCCGCTGGTTGAGCCGGTGGATGCTTGGGTTATTTACGGGGATAGCCCGTTTGATCCTAAGGATTCTAGCCATCCTTATACTGCCACTGCGTTGGCTTCGTTTCGTGGTCAGAACCCTCTTGAAAAATTTTTTCCCCACCTTAGCCCAAAAAGAAGGAATCCCTGAGACCATTGACGAATGATTTTATACACATTTTGTACAAGTTTTGTACACAGTTTGTGCATAAGCTGTGCATAAGCTTAGCCCTAAGGTTAGCCAACCCTTGCCGCTTGGGAGTAAGCTGTGAAGATCGAAATCCGGGGCGTAGAAAAACTTAGTTTCCGGGAGCGCCAGGTGGTAGCTTTAAAAGAAATGGGCCTTTCCCAAGAAAAGATTGCTGCCCAGTTGGGATTGAGCCCTGCCACAGTGGCTACCATTTACCACCGGGCTCGGACCAAGGGCTACGAAGTTGTCATCATACTGCCCGGGGAGACGCTGGGGATATTTGACGCCGGCGAGGGCGAAGGTGAAGGCCGAGGCGAAGGCGATAAGCAGAGTAGCTAAACGATGTAGGTTAGCAATCAGAGCTCATTGAGAGGGCTTAAGAGTAATTAGGGGGCGCGACAACCATGGCTTCTTTACCTTCACCAAGGGGACAAGCTCTCCTTCCCGAGGCGACTAGGCCTTTAGCTAACAGGCCTCTTTACCCGTCATCCCGTCGGAGGGCCAAGAGACGGTACCAGCTAAATTGGAAAAAGGCGTCCCTAGCTGCTATTGCCGTTTATGCCTTAATATCCTTTATTAGCGTGGGGTTGAAGATGAGCCAAGCCAACCGGGAAGTTGCCCGGCTCCAAGCTGAACACCAAGCGCTAGTTCAGCAGCGCCAGGAACTTGATCGGCAAATCCAAAAGCTCAACGATCCAGCTTACATAGAAAAGCTAGCTCGTGAACAGCTGGGACTAATTAAGCCAGGGGAAAAGGTAGTAATCTTTACGGAGCCGGGTAACCCCCTCCCTCTCAAGAAGGATAACCGTGCGGTTTACAAGGATTAGGTTGCCAGTCAGGGGCATTTAGCCAGTACGTGCCTGCTGACAGTATGTGCCTGCCGACTCCAGTTGCAGAGGGAAAACGATGGCAAGGCAGTTTATGAGCATTTAGCTAGCTAGCCGTCTTGGGTATACGGATGCTTGGAAGGCAATCAATGCCAGCCATGACGCCGATTTCTTAGTTGACAGGAGATGGGGCCTTACGTTAGAATATTCTCAGCGTAAGCGTACGTATTATCTAGGGGGAATTTTCTTCGTATGGCCATCGCGGTAGGCAGCATAGTGGAAGGAGTGGTAACCGGTATTACCAAGTTTGGAGCTTTCGTAGAACTTCCCGGGGGAGCCACAGGGTTGGTCCATATTTCTGAGGTAGCCAATACCTATGTCAAGGACGTTAAGGACTACCTGAAGGAAAATGATCGGGTTCGGGTCAAAGTGATCCATGTGGATGAAAAGGGGAAGATCGGGCTTTCCATTAAGCAGGCTGACCCCAACTACCAGCCGGGGAGGCCGCGGCGACGAGTGTCAGCTTCCTTCGAGGAGAAGCTGGCTCGTTTTTTGAAGGAGAGCGATGAGAGGCTCCAAGACCTGAAGCGTAGTACCGATTCTAAGCGAGGGGGGCGGGGAGCTCACCGAGCTTAGCAATCAAACCAAACGTCGAGGAAATAGATCGCGATCTTTGACCCTAGGCATTGCTGGTAGTCTCCAGAACCAGTAATTCTAGGGTTTTTTGATGTCTATTTTGAGCCTGGATGGCATATGATGGAAAGGTCAAGAAACCAAAGCTGGGTGAAAGCCAGTGTTCAATTATGGCTTCCCGATTCTCATCCTCATTCTTCTATTGGCCATTGTGGGAAGGTCACAAGTCATTGCTGTTGCTGCCGCCCTGCTTCTGCTAATTCAGGTGGCCCGGCTGGATCGGCTACTGCCACTTTTGGAGCGGCGGAGCCTGGAGATCGGTCTAGTATTTCTTACTATTGCTGTGCTTGCTCCTTTCGCATCGGGCAAAGTCCCCATGGACACCTGCCTTCGCTCCTTCCTTTCCATCCCCGGCCTAATTGCTATGGTCAGCGGCATTCTGGCTACCATTATGAACGGACAGGGCCTACACCTTTTGCAGGAGCAGCCCGGCATGATGGTTGGGTTGGTGGTTGGTTCCCTCGTGGGGGTACTATTCTTCGGTGGTATTCCCGTAGGCCCGTTGATGGCCGGGGGAATTGCCGCCCTGTTTACCTGGCTGGCCAATTTGAGAAGTTGAACGGTGTATATAACCCGGCCGACCGGAGATAATACAGATAAGTATAGCAACGGAGGTGTGCCGGTGTTCGTTGTCGGTCGAGTACCCCCGATAATTTTGCTACCGGAATGGCCTGAGCCCGGCAGCCCGCCCCACCCAACCACTGCGCCGCCGGAGTTTCCCAGCGAGCCCGAAATTCCTGAGCTGCCCCCTGAAGTCCGGGCGGCTTTTTCTTGTCTCCAGAGCAGGGATTTAGCCATCTGGGTGAGAATAACTAACCATGGGAATGGAGCCCTTTGCGGCCAAACTTCTTCAGGGGGTGGCGCAAATTGTCAACCGAACGAAAAAAGGTGACGGTTCCTGAGTTAAAGGAGATGAAAGCCAGGGGCGAGAAGATCGCAGAGCTCACCGCTTATGACTACTCAACCGCTTTGCTGGTAGACCGGGCCGGGGTTGATGTTATCCTGGTGGGCGATTCCTTGGCCATGACGGTTATGGGCTTAGATACTACTGTTCCTGTAACCATGGAGGAAATGCTTCACCATACTCGGGCAGTTACCAGAGCTGTAGAGCGGTGCTTGGTGGTAGGCGACCTTCCCTTTTTGTCTTACCAGGCCAGCCGGGAAGAAGCGGTTCGCAATGCTGGACGCTTTCTCAAGGAGGCCGGTGCTGACGCCGTCAAGCTGGAGGGGGGGCGGAATATGGTGGACACGGTAAAAGCTATCGTAGACGCTGGTATCCCGGTCCAGGCCCATATAGGCCTCACCCCTCAATATGTAGCCCAGCTTGGAGGTTTCAAGGTCCAAGGGAAGTCAGAGGAAGCAGCCCAAAAGTTGATTGAAGATGCCTTAGCCTTGGAGGCGGCTGGGGCTATGAGTATTGTCCTCGAGTGCGTACCAGGATCGGTGGCGGCGGTAATCACCAAGGAGCTGGCCATTCCTACCATTGGGATTGGTGCGGGTCCGGAATGCGATGGGCAAGTCTTGGTATATCATGACATGGTAGGTTTGTTTGAGCGCTTCGTGCCTAAGTTTGTAAAGCAATATGCTAATATAAAAGGTGAGATAATGCGGGCGGTAGGCGAGTACGTTAAAGAAGTTAAAGAAGGGGCATTTCCGGAGGAGAAGCACACGTTTAAGTAATCACGGGCAGGTATGCCTGACTGCCAGCTCCATAACGCCTAGCTGCTCCACATGGGGCTCCGGCTTCCGTGGCTGGAAGCCGGAGCCCAAGAAAACAGCCAGGAGGAGGAGCCCATGAATTACGCCGATATCATTTTAGGAGGTATATTGCTGCTCGGGACCATTGCCGGGTTCCGGCAGGGACTGGTCAGGGCGTTGGGTGGTTTTGTGGGGAGCATTGCTACTATCATCCTTGCTCTTTTAGGCGCACCCTCTTTGGCCGGCTGGCTCAATCAGAAATGGCAGCTGGCAACTAAGCTGTCAGGCTGGTTTCCGCTTCTGCACCCGGCCGGCGGTAAGCCTTTAACGCCCAGTTCCGAGGTGCCGGACTGGTTGAAAAGCTATGTAGGCACTTATGTAATACCGCCGAAGCCGGTCAGCCACGGACTGGCGGATTTCTTGGTCACTGCTTTGGCCTTTCTTATCATTTTGGTAGTGGCCGGATATGTACTGCGCCTGGTCATCGGCGTTGTCGACCGGGGTGTTCGGTTTACTCCGGCGGGATTCCTAAACGCTTGGGGAGGAGCCTTGGTCGGACTGGTGACTACTGCCTTGGCTATGGCGGTATTTGTAGGCTTAACGCTGCCGTTTTTGACTTCCCCTAGGGGAAGCGCCATAGGGTTAGGTCCGGAAGTCACCGGGCAGTTGCATCGCTCCACTATTCTGCCTTATCTGGTCCAAATCTTTAGCTGGATGGTAGCCCAAATAGGTGGACTCTGGTAACTAACTGGGGTTGGCTGTGATAGGAGGGGAGTAGTTGGTAACGGAAGTTCAGGAGGGTACGCCCAAGATCCCAAAGAGTCCCGGTCAAGAGCTTTTTGAGCGGTTGGGGCGCAAGACCCCTAACGTATGGGAAAAGGTTAAAGATGCGGAAAGGGAAGCCATCTTCACATTTGCCGAGGGCTATAAATCTTTCTTGACTCGAGCTAAAACTGAAAGGTTAGCAGCCAAGGAGATCTTGCGACTAGCTGCCGAAGCTGGCGTTCGTCCCCTTGAGGGAATAGAGCCAGGGCAGCCGCCGGCAGCGGGCGCCAAGTTTTCTTTGGTAAACCGGGGAAAAGAAATAGCCCTAATAGCATGGGGCCGAGAACCTTTGGCTTCGGGCTTGGTACTGGTAGGAGCCCACCTTGACTCTCCCCGGTTGGATCTCAAGCCCCGGCCTCTTTACGAGAGCCAAGGCTTGGCGCTATTAAAGACGCACTACTATGGCGGGATTAAGAAATATCAATGGGTGGCTATGCCTTTGGCCTTGTATGGAGTGGTAATTAAGGCCACTGGCGAGACCTTGGAGCTCTGCATCGGCGAAGATCCTGGTGACCCTGCCTTTACCATTACCGATCTTTTGCCGCACCTGGCCAAAGACCAAGTAAAGCGCCTGCTTATGGAAGGAATTGCTGGCGAGGAGCTCAACGTGTTGGTAGGGAGCATACCTTATGCTGACGAGGACGTCAAAGAGAAGGTAAAGCTGGCTGTCCTAGATTACCTAAATAGGCAGTATGGGTTGGTAGAAGAAGACTTTATCAGCGCTGAATTGGAGTTAGTACCGGCGGGACCGGCGCGGGATCTAGGGTGGGACCGGAGCTTGGTGGCTGGTTATGGCCAAGACGATCGCTCTTCGGCTTATGCTGGCCTCCGGGCATTCTTGGATCTGGAGGCTCCTGCCCATACGGCGGTGCTGCTGTTGGTGGACAAAGAGGAGATTGGTAGCATTGGCAATACTGCCGCTCAGTCCAACTTTTTGCAGCTGGTGGTGGACCGCTTAAGCGCCTGCGAAGGAAAGCAAACTTCGGTGCGGGAAATCCTCCGCCGGTCTAGGGCGCTTTCGGCTGACGTGGCCGCAGCCCAAGATCCAACCTGGGAGGACGTAATGGATAAATATAATGCCGCTAGGCTGGGCGGTGGAGTAGTGCTTTCCAAGTATACCGGAGCCGGAGGCAAGTACAACGCCAATGATGCTCATGCTGAATACGTAGCCCAAATTCGCCAGCTCTTTAACGCCAACCAAGTGATATGGCAAACCGGAGAGTTGGGAAAAGTCGATCAAGGTGGTGGCGGCACCATCGCTGGGTACTTGGCCAACCTGGGCCTGGAAGTGGTGGATTGTGGCCCTGCCCTGTTGGGTATGCATTCCCCCTTTGAAGTCTCTAGTAAGGCAGATATCTATATGAGTTACCGCGCTTACCAAGCTTTCTTCAATTCATAAACAGCTAGAACTTGAAAGAGGGGTGATGTCCGTGGTACGCCTAACCCAGTGCTCCTCGGCCAGTGGGTGAGCAGCCAAGGTAGGGCCGGCGGCCCTTAGAGAAGCACTGAAAGGGTTACCAGTTGGCGACGATCCTCGACTGTTGGTGAGCGGAGCCACCTTTGATGATGCTGGGGTGTACAAGCTTAGCGAGGATTTGGCCCTGGTGCAGACGGTGGATTTTTTCACGCCGATAGTGGACGATCCCTATACCTTTGGGGAAATTGCCGCTGCCAATGCCCTTAGCGATGTCTACGCTATGGGGGCGGTACCGCTCACGGCTCTGAATATTACTTGCTTTCCGGTACAGACCATGGATCTCGGCATCTTAACCCAAATCCTGGCCGGCGGCGCGGCCAAGGTGCAGGAAGCAGGAGCTTTGCTGGTAGGTGGCCATACGGTTGAGGATCCCGAGCCCAAGTACGGCTTGGCCGTAACTGGTATTGTGCACCCGGCCAAGCTTCTTACCAATGCCGGCGCTTGCCCCGGGGACCTATTGGTGTTGACTAAGCCCTTGGGTACGGGGGTAGTCGCTACGGCTGTCAAAGCCGAAATGGCAGGGCCAGAGGCGCAAGCGGCAGCCATCGCCGCCATGCGAGCCCTAAACCGCGAGGCCAGCCAGGCGGCCTTGGCAGTCGGGGCCCACGCGGTCACAGATATTACCGGGTTTGGTTTCCTCGGGCATGCGGCCGAGATGGCCGAAGCCAGCCAGGTGAGTTTAGAGGTGCAAGCGGGGCGGTTCCCGTTTTTGCCGGGGGCGGAGGAATTGGCCCATATGGGATTGGTACCAGCTGGAGCCTATCGCAATCGTGAATACCTGGGCGACAAGGTAGTTTTTGAGGACGAAGTGCCGGAGCGACACCGGGACCTACTTTTCGATCCCCAGACCTCCGGAGGTCTACTAATATCTGTGCCGGAGGAGAAAGCGGAGGAGCTGCTGGCTAGGCTTGAAGAGGGAGGGGTAGTTGGAGCGGCGGTGGTGGGCAGAGTAAAGGCAGGGGCACCGAAGATCACAGTTTACAAGTAGTGGATGTGGCAATTGGTATAGCGCATTGAGGCTGCCGACTGGCCATGCCACCGCTGATGCGGCTAAGGCGCACTAGGAATCGATGGTGCTATTGGTGGCGCCAAGTAATCAAAGAAATGGGGGAAAGACTTTGGATCCTATCGTGGTGGATTGCCGGGGGCTTACCTGTCCGCAACCAGTGGTGCGGACTAAGAAGGCTCTAGATGAGCTTGAACGGGGAGAATTGGTGACTATTGTCGATAACCCTACTTCTCGCGACAACGTGGTCAAATTTGCTCGCAGTCAGGATTATCCCGTCGAGGTGGAGGAGCGGAACGGCGAATTCTACATCCGTATCCAGAAGGAATTCTCTGGTTCTTCGACCCAAGTTGCGCC
>JACIYF010000097.1 GCA_014360065.1 Clostridia bacterium
AGTGACCGCTAGGCGGTGGTGGGATGAGCGGTTATGGCCCAGACTACCTGTTTGGCCTAGGTGCCCACTGGCGAGCCGAAGGCCCTTCTCAAATAGCTTGTCCCAAGGAATAGTCAGACCGCCGGCCTTGGCCGGGCCAGCCATGCCCGCTGGCTGCCCGCGGTCTGGGTTGGTGGGGAACCGCCATCCCGGTCGCTAAACTATTCTCAGGGCGTCAGGACAATTTGAACTGGGCTACAGCTTCCTGAAGCTCTAGAGCTAGTTGGGCCAAGGACTGGGCCGAAGCCGCTATCTCCTCGGCTGTGGCATTTTGTTCTTCAGTACTGGCCGATACTTCTTCCACGACGGCGGCATTCTCCTCGGCTACTGCGGCGATGGACTGGATGTTGTTACTGATGCCTTGGGCATGGTTGTTCACCTGTTCAGCGAAGCTGGCTATTTCTTGTATGCTCTCGGTCACACTATTCACGGCTTTAGAAATCTGACCGAAGACCTGGTTGGCCTGATCAGCGGCGGTCTGCTGGGCTTCGATGACGGCGTAAGACTTATCAACTTCATTGGCTGCCTTGCGGGCACCGGCTTGGATCTTGTCAATGATCAGCCCGATCTCTTCAGCGGCATGGGCGGATCCCTCGGCTAGCTTACGGACCTCTTCGGCCACCACCGCGAATCCGCGCCCATGCTCTCCAGCGCGGGCGGCTTCTATGGCCGCATTGAGTGCTAGTAGATTGGTTTGATCGGCGATCTGCGAAATGGTCTCCAAGATTTGCCCTACTTCCTGGGCTTGTTGGACCATACTATGCACTGCCTGGGCTACATTTTGTGCGGCCGCCCGGTTCTCCTGCATTTTCTGGTTTTGGTTTTCCATCGCTTTCAGCCCGTCTCCGACTAAGCTCTCGGTTTGCTGGGAAGCCTGGGCTACGGCATCGATCCTAGTGGTGGTTTCCTGGATAGCGTCGGTAATACGATTAACCATATCTGCCATGTTTTGGGCCTGGCTGGCCTGATCGTTGGCACCGCTGGTCATTTCCTGAATCGCGGTGCTTACTTGTTGGATCGATTTCTGAGCTTCTTCGGTACTGGTGCTGAGCTCTTCGGCATGAGCGGATACCGCTTGGGCGCTACTGGAGATTTTACCGATCAGGCTGCGCAAGGCAGTGGCCATGGCGTTAAAGCTCGCAGCCAGGCGGCCAATCTCGTCCCGGGAATTGCTTTGCACTTGAATGGTCAAATCGCCGGCAGCCAACTGGTCGGCTGCGCTTACCAGCCTGGCTATGGGCCGGACGATGCTTCTGGCCACTACCAGTGAAACCAATGTGACCAGGGCGGCAATAATAACCATAGCTACTATGAGCTGGCGGGTCAGGGTTTGCACCTGGGCTAAAGCCTCGGAGGTGTTTTGCTCCAATATCAAGCCCCATCCCAAATCCGGTATTACCGTGGTATAGGCTCCCACCACCTCATTTCCGTTCTGGTCGGCGTAAATGCCATGCCCGGACTGGCCTTGTTTCAGCTCATTCCAAGCGGCGGTTTCAACTTTTTGTTTTAAAACCAGGGCGTAATTATTTCCAGGCGCGGTCAGGAAATAGCCATCCTTATTTACCATAAAGACCTTTCCGGTTTGTCCCAATTGGGCATTGCCAACAATTTGATTCAGGGACTTGCTGCTGATGGTAGCTGCTAGCACCGCGGCTATTTCCCCGGCTTGGTTTTTCACTGGAGCGGCAACTGCGTAGATAGGGTTGCCGGTACTCTTGGAGAACATCATGTCGCTTATGGCCGGCTTGCCCTGTAGGGCATCTTTAAAACAGGGGAGATCGGCGTAAGAGATACCGCTTTCTCCGGCGCTATTGATGATGAGGTTGCCTTGCTTGTCAAGGAGCAAGATGGTCTCATAAGTTTCGTCGCTGCCGATTATTGCCTTGAAAAAGGGAAGGATGCGTTTCGGGTCTAGGGAGGTTACGGTATCTGACAATGCCCACTGGGCTACGCTCTTTTGCTGGTCCTGCAAACCCTGGCGAACGGAATTAGCCTGCTTTTCGGCAGAACCGGCCAGCTGGTCCTTGGTCTTTTCCATGAGGGCGGCGCTGGTGTTTTGGTTGATGACTACAGTCAATATGGCTAAGGGGATGACGGTAAGAAGGAGGAGGGTGATGGTCAGTCGCATGACTAAGCTAGATCTCTTGCGTGTGCCCACTTCTTTGCATACTCCTTTCAGCGCTAAAAAGTCTTTTGCCTAAAAAGGAAAAACTCCAGAGCTGGAGTTTTGCCCGCTGTTGGTTTGGCCTAAAAAGCTGTTCTTTTGGGTAACCCTATTTTTTCTTCGGCAACATCCTCACGGTACTTAAGCGCCGTATTCATTAATAATGTAGGCAATTCCGTTGCACCGCAGCCATTATCGGCTCTGACTTGCCGGCAGCTGGCGATAATTAGGCCGACCGACTGTGCCTAGAGCCCTACAGTGGAGATGGTTTTACCTGGAGCTACCGGCCTGTGGCAGGATCATTGGCAGGGGAGAAGGGTTGGATTGTTTTCTAGGCGGGTATTATGGATTTTCCTTTGAGAGATACTACGCACTCAATGTGGTGCGTATGGGGAAACATATCTACCGGCTGTACCTTCAACACCTGGTAGCCGTTTGCGGCCAGGACACTCAGATCCCGGGCCAGGGTACCGGGATCGCAAGAAACGTAGACCAGGCGCGGTACCGGGCGGCTGGCTAGGGCTTCGGCGACTAAGCGGTGACACCCCCGCCGGGGCGGGTCCAGCACCACCACATCGGGGCGGTAGCCCTCCCGTAATAACTCGGGTAGCAATCTTTCTACTTGGCCTTGGCGAAAGCAGACATTGGCCATGTGGTTCAAGCGGGCATTGTCGCGGGCGTCGGCTACAGCTTGCGAGGAAAGCTCCAGCCCCAGGACCTGGCGGCAGTGACGGGCCAGAAAAAGGGCGATGGTACCCACGCCGCAGTAGGCATCCAGCACCTGCTCCCGCCCGGTCAGGTGGGCATAATGGAGCACTTGGTGGTAAAGGACTCGAGTCTGGACGGGGTTGACCTGGTAAAAAGAAGCGGCGGAAAGACGGAAGCTGAGGTGGTCTAGGCCATCGGTTATGTATCCGGGCCCGTACAAGACTTTAGTCTGCCCTGCACTGGTTTCCTCATCGTCCGGTCCACCCACCTGTTGAACCATGGTGGTGACTTGGCCGCTGGCGGCCAGTTCCTCGATCAACCTAGCAGGTACCTCCGGCAGGAGTGGCTGGGTTGGGCGGGGATGGCTTGCTCGGCCGTCGGCCTTGGTTCCCGCCTGGTCCTGGCTGTAGATCTTATGCGCTCTTCGCTCCGGGGCGGCACTACCTTTTTGGTTGCCGCCATGCTCCAAGACCACCATGGTTTCCCCAGTGGCGGCGGCCTTGCGCAGGGTGACATGGGTCAGGCAGTCCAGCCAAGCCGGGCAGCCGGGGGCGGAACGATAGTATTGGTTTAGCAACTTTTCCACTAGCCCGGCTAGGTTGATCAAGTCACCATCGAGGAGATAACAGGCTCCGTCGGAGCTCATCCAGTGGCCTATTGCATGGGAGCCGGGGGCGTATAGGCCCAACCTCAGCTGCCCCTCCCGGGCCACTACGTGCAAGCGGATTTTGTTGCGGTAGTGCCAGGGATTCTCCATTCCCAAGGTAGGGAGCACGGGGACTTCTTCTAGCCCGCCGATCCGAGTTAGCACCTCTCGTACCCAGTGAGTCTTGTATTCCAGCTGAGAGCGGTAATCCAGATGCTGAATGTGGCAGCCACCACAGCGGCCGAAGGAGGGGCACCGGGGTTGGCAGCGCGCCGGCCCGGCCTCGATAACCTCCACCAGCTGGCCTCGCAAAAATCTCTTCTTTACCTCGGTCACCTTGGCCCGGACGCGATCGCCGGGCAAGGCTAGGGGTATAAATACCACCTGGCCTTGCCAGCGGGCTACTCCTTCGCCGTCATGGCTGAGATCGGTCACATCTACTGTAATTTCTGCCCCGGGCCCTATCAGCGGCACCAAGCATTCCCCCAGATGTAGGAGAGGTGTGGTTGCACTTCCCTAGTTCCCAGGAACTAGTATAACTCACGCGTGCCTAACCACTAACACCCCCAACCCAAGGCGACCTTCGGCCTGGCTGGGGTACCGTGGCAGCAGTTGGGGGTGACTCAACTGTTGTTCTCAGGATATTTTACACCGGGCAACAGCCTCTTGGAGGTCTAGGACCATCTGGATCAAGGATTGCGCTGAGGCAGCTATTTCTTCAGCCACGGCTACCGGGGTCCTTGAAGCCGGTGTGTCTTGAACCCGTTCAACCGCGCGGTGTACCGCCTGGGTGACGTTTTGTGCTGCCGATACATGCGTTCATTGTAGCATAAAATCAGCGGCCCTTTTAGTTCATAAGAGGAAATAAGGGGGAGAGGTCGAATGAATCTACCGATCACAAAAGGAGCTGGGCGTGCTAGGGTAGGTGGAAACGATGGAATTAGAAGAACTGAGTTTATTCGATCCTTTATCTTACGAGGAACCGAAAAAGGATTGTGTCATTGTAACGGGGCCCCCGTCCTTGCTTAGGGAACTAAGAAAAGAGACGTCGTACATAATAACGGGAAATGCTTTAACAGCATTAAAGGAGTTGCCTGAAGAAAGCGTTCAGACCTGCATTACTTCTCCGCCTTATTGGGGACTTCGCGACTACGGCGTTCCTGACCAAATTGGCGCAGAAATGGACATCTCGGAATACCTGGATAAACTTATAGCGGTGTTTCGTGAGGTCAAACGGGTCCTTAAACCTGATGGCACTTTGTGGCTGAACATGGGCGACGGGCACACAAGCGGAGGTAGGGCCTATCGTGCCCCCGATAAGAAAACAGACAATGGTCACATGGTGCGAGGACTGCCTTTTCGCCCCCCAACTCCCGCAGGCTTGAAACCCAAAGACCTTTTAGGTTTACCATGGCGTTTAGCTTTCCGACTGCAAGAAGACGGGTGGTACCTAAGGGCGGACATTATCTGGTACAAGCCGAATGTACTTCCGGAAAGCGTTAAGGATAGACCAACCATAGCGCATGAGTATTTGTTCTTACTCAGCAAAAACGAACGTTATTATTACGATTACCAGTCCATACTCGAACCGGCTGCGTCCGGCCAGGGCCGACGAAACAAACGGTCGGTCTGGGTTGTGAATACCGAACCGTATCCGGAAGCCCATTTTGCGACCTTTCCCCCAGCCCTCATTACGCCCTGTGTTTTGGCCGGGTCAAGACCGGGGGACTTCGTACTCGATCCTTTTTTGGGTTCAGGTACTACGGGGATAGTAGCTCTGCAAAATAGGAGACGCTTTATTGGCATAGAACTCAACCTCGACTACTGTGCTATGGCCGCAAAAAGGCTGGCTCCGTACGGGACGATCTTTAAAGGCGAAAGTGAATTGGGGGCTTGATTTGTGGAAACTTTGACTCCCACAAAACAATTATGGGTGATTAGCCGCTTGAGATCCGAACGGGGTAGAATCTTGCGCGATGCATTAAGAGAAGCTGTTGGGAGAGTGGGCGTCCAAACCATCGATCAGGAGCTTCACAATTTGGTTAGCGCGGACGCCCTCAATAAATTGGGTGCGTTTGGCCTGCGCGGAGAAGTCCTTTTTGCTGTGCCTTGCCTGATCAAAGAGAAACTAACTCTTTCTGGTTATTACCGCCTTGTCCTTGGGATTTCGCAAAAGGAATATGGCAGGAAAGGGTTGGACAAGTGGGTCAAAATAGAAAAGGGGGAAAACCTTGTTGTTTCGGAAAGTGAGATGCGGGATCTTTGCGTAGCCCTTATCAAGGCTGGTGAACAATTGTTAAGCGTGGTTAGTAGCAAAGATAATATTACTGAGGATTTCTTCCACGAGCTTGCTTTACTAACTCTAGGGACGCAGTTGGACGGGAGTTATCGGGTGATCGTTGGTCAAAAAGCCGTAGCTGTTGTTCGGGAGTTAATTGAGGGCATCATCAAATCGAAAGACCCCGATGGTTTTCAAGAAAAGGAGAATGAAATCGAATTCAATAATGCTGCGGGTCGACGGGTAAGAATACGATTTGGGGCCGACCCGGATATACTTGTTAGCGAGCGCTCTGGAAATCAATACCGTCACCTATTAGCTATAGAGGTTAAGGGAGGCGGGGATCCTTCCAATATTCACAACAGGTTGGGCGAAGCTGAAAAGAGTCACTTAAAGCTTTCTGCCAGCGGCGTCCTACGCTGGACTATTGCGGGTGTTCCGGTTGACGGACAGATTGCTCGGATGAACTCACCTAGCACCAACAGATTTTACGCGATAAGCAATTTACTCATCGACGGGGGCCAGGAGTATGAGAGTTTTCGGCGCGAGCTGATTTCGATCCTGGGGCTTCCTGAATGAGCCGATCTAGCACACAGAAGGGGCCCATGTCCTCCAGCCAACAACCCCCAAGATGCTTTGATGCTGGCGCGGGTAGGAGGATCGGTGACCTGACAGTTTTCTCCCGCCTACACAGGCCTACTGGATTAGGGTTGTCAGCTGGGCTCGAATTTGGTTGAGATTGTTTATTATGGCTTGAAGCTGGGCGACCTGAGGGGCTAGATTCTGAATATGGCTGGCGCTCCATGGCAAAGGCCTCCGAGCTACTCGGGGCTCGGTAGGGAACGTCGAAGAGTTCGGCGGCAGCCTTGCGGACCGCCTCGATTAGCTGGTCAGCTTGCTGTTGGTAGGACCGCAGCACCTCGGTGACCCTGGCCTCAAAAACCCTCCCTAATTCCTCAAGCTTGGGCGCAAAGAAATCGGGTATGGCTTTGGCTATAACCTCCAAAGGCATTTGTAGCCCACGGAGGCGAAGTTCAAGGTGCATAAGCGTGTCGCTGAGTACGTCGGCTGATTGGTTTTTTAGCCTTTAAAGCTTGGCGGGCCGACAGGCAGAATATAGGAATATCTTCCAGATTAGCTTGCTCGTTCAAAACTCTCTTGAGGAAATGGGAAAGGGCGGCAATTTCCTCCCGATCAAGGTAATCCACCTTATTTAACACGAAAAAGAGGTGAGCAACTTGACTGCGAACGGCCCTCAAGAACTCGATCTCCATCTCAGTTATGGGTGGGTCTGCCGAAACCAAGAATAAAGCGGCATCGCATTGGGGCAGGAAATTAAGGGTTGTTGCCGTGTTATGCTGGAAAGTTGAGCCGATGCCTGGAGCGTCAATTAGTATTACTCCCTGGCGGAGAAGCGGCGAGGGGTAGAAAAGTTCAACTTGGCGGACCCTCTTATGGTTTTTGGGGCTGCCTTCTTCTATCTATTTTATAGCTATCTTAACCTTGGCCTGTCAAGAACTGTCCCGCTACACTGGCAGCAAAAAAGCTTGCAATGCAAAGCACTGGTGTTATAATAGGTCCAGGGAAAACCGAGGAGGTGGGGCGAACCGGTATTCAACTAAACCTTCTAAGATTAGAATGGCGATGGAGCTCGCCTAACGCTCACTGAGCTGATAGCTCCTACCGAAAACGACCAGGGATCGGTAGGGGCTTTTTAGCGCTTGAAGCTCGTTGGCTGGCCCGAGCCTTTTCCAGAACCTAAACCGGTCTCTGGTCAAAGATGAGGAGGTTGAGGTTCATGGAAAATATGTGGCTTGTGGCGGCCGAATGGCTTGGGTTAGCTTTACTAGGCGGCTTATTAGCTGGCTGGACGGGCATCTCTATTTCCTTGATGGAGATTGCGGTAGGCGTAATTGGCGGTAATTTCTTGGGCCTGCACACCACTCCGTGGGTGGATTTCCTGGCCGGGGTTGGCAGCATTCTCCTGACCTTCCTTGCCGGTGCTGAAGTGGATCCAGAAGTTTTGCGGACCAAGTTCAAGGAAAGCGTGAGCATTGGCGTTATCGCCTTCCTGCTACCTTTTGCCGGTGCTCTGCTATATACTTATTTTGCTTTGCATTGGTCCCTCCCAGCGGCAGAAATTGCGGGGATCGCCCTCTCAACCACCTCGGTCGCCGTGGTGTACGCGGTAATGGTTGAAACCGGTCTCAATGAAAGTGAGATAGGTAAAATCATCTTAGCTGCCTGTTTCGTCAATGACCTGGGAACAGTAATAGCCTTAGGTATACTTTTTGCCGACTTTAATGCGTGGATGCTCCTATTTGCTATTGTTACAGCAATTATACTGGCTTTCCTGCCACGTTTCACCCGTTGGTATATTGAGCGCTATGGCAACCGTGTCAGTCAATTGGAGGTAAAATACTTTTTCTTCCTTCTTTTTTTCCTCGGTGGGCTGGCCTCCATGGCCAACAGCGAACCGGTTTTGCCGGCTTACCTGATTGGTCTAGCTGTTGCTGGTTTCTTTCTCCAAGAAAGGAATATTGCTCTTCGCATGCGGACTATGGCTTTTGCCTTCTTAACGCCGTTTTATTTTCTTAAGGCTGGCCTTTTTGTATCTTTGCCGGCAGTGGTTGCCAGCTTCGGGATAATCGTGGTCGGCTTGTTGATCAAAATGGCCACCAAATTCGTTGGCGTCTGGCCAACGACGCGTTTCTTTAAGTTTGAACCCCGAGAGGGTATGTACACCACCCTGCTAATGTCCACCGGGCTTACCTTCGGCACCATTTCCTCCTTGTTTGGCCTCAATCATGGCTATATTAACCAAACCCAGTATACAGTTTTGGTAACGGTGGTCATCCTCAGCGCTGTGGTTCCAACCCTGATTGCCCAGGCCTTTTTCCGGCCCGACCAGGTACCGGCGGTAGAACAAGAAAAGCGCTGCCATACCTTGGTACCTCAGAAAGGGGAGGGTAATTAAACCATGTTTAACAAGATTTTAGTAGGCTACGATGGCTCACCCTATGCCAGGAGAGCTTTAATAGCTGCCCTCGACCTGGCTAAAAGATACGAAGCGCAAATAACGGCTGTTTCCGTTGCCCACGTACCTGATTTTGCCGATACTAAGGACGAAGTTAATGGCGTCCTGGAAGATGCCAAAAACTTTTTTGCCCAAGCTTTGGAGCAAGCTAAAAACCTGGCTGCCCGTGAAGGGATAACATTAACTACCAAGGTAGTACCCGGCCACCCGGCCGATACTTTGACACGCTTGGTTGAAGAGGAGGGCTATGATCTGGTGGTTTTAGGGTCCCGGGGGTTAAGTGGCATCAGGCGCTACCTTTTAGGTAGTGTTTCCGAGGCAGTAATAAGATTAGCCAGTTGTCCGGTGCTAGTAATTAAAGGCAAAGTAAGTCATTTTTAAGTCCAGGAATCCCTTTCCGGCCCCGCGGCTCGTCGATAAAACCATAGTCCTGCCATGGCTCCAACCTGTCAAGTGGGAGGGGTTGATAGGCCAAGGGGCCGGGTAGAAGTAGCATAAAAACAGGGTAAATGAGGTGAACAGGTTTTGCCCTCATTGCTATGCGCTCAATCGCTTTGATGCTAATCGCTGCCAAAAGTGCGGTGGGCTAGCCATAAAAAAGATATTGATCAATTAGGGTGACCAGCATCACTGTCCCCGCTACATGTCGCCAAACGCTGGTTGCAATAGCGGCATGTAGCTGATATAATCTTGATATCAATATGATAGCAAGGGGGCGGTCGGTTTTG
>JACIYF010000098.1 GCA_014360065.1 Clostridia bacterium
GGGCTATTTTCTGGGCGGGGGGGTTGTACTGTTGGCGCACCGGCCCCATGGGGCGTTTGCGCCACAGGAAAATACTCACCCATAGGCCAGCCACTACCGGCGGAAGTCCCATCCCCATATACACCAGGCTCAGCAATGCCTGCCGGCCAGGGAACCTATGAAGCCCAAGCCAGGCTCCCAAGGGGATGCCAATCAATACCGCTATTAAGGTAGCGGTGCCGCAAATCCTAAGTGTCAGCAGCGTAATTTGCCCGACCTCGGGATCTGAGCCCCCCAATAGGTAAAATGCTTCCTTAATCCCTTCCCAGACTAGATCCACAATGCTTCTCCTTGCCTTTACTTCTACTCGCCTTTCCCAGCATCGGGATAAAACAGAGGTTCACCGTATTCGTCTACGCCGAATTTCTTGATGATTTCCTGAGTAGCAGGGCTGACCATGAATTCTACGAAAGCCCTGGCCCCTTCAGTATTGATCTTGATGGTCTTAGGGTCAAATTTGTCCTGGTTGACCTGCATCACGTGATAGATGTTCTTTAAAGCCTCATCGCCCTGATAGAGGATTTTTAGGTTGAGCTTGTCCTTAAGAGCCAGGTAAGTGCCCCGGTCGCTCAGGGTATAAGCCCCCTTTTCGGAGGCAATATTTAGGGTTTCCCCCATCCCCAAACCTGATTCCTGGTACCACTTCTGGCCAGCCGGGTTGAGGTTGGCCTTCTTCCAGATACTTTTCTCTTTGGTATGAGTACCCGAATTATCCCCTCTGGATATGAATAACGATTTGGTCTCGGCAATCCTCCTAAAGGCCTCAGCCGAATCCTGGCTGCTGGCAATTTTGGCCGGATCCTTTTCTGGGCCCACGATTATAAAGTCGTTGTGCATGACCAACTTACGATTGACGGCATAACCACTGTTCACTAGCTCCATTTCCTGCTCAGGCGCGTGAACTAGAAGCACGTCTGCCTCTCCCCGTTTGCCCAGCGCTAAAGCTTCCCCAGTTCCCACCGATAAGGGCTTAACGTGGTAGCCAGTCTGTTTTTCAAACTCGGGGATCAGCACATCCAAGAGCCCGGTGTCCATGGTGCTGGTGGTAGTGGCCAGGATCAGTTCCTTATCCTGGGGGGCAGGCTGATGCCCGGTAGTTCCGCCGCCAGACTGCCCTCCCCCGCAGCCGCTGAGCAGTGCCACCAACGCTATTACTAAAATTCCCACCACCCACCACCTAAGAAACCTCGTAAGCACATGTACCCCTCCTCTATTTCCTGCTGGGGCGCTGTTCTCCGCTCCGTAACCCTGCGCGGAGCCGCTCGGTTTAATGTCGCTTCCGGACCAGCGCCCCGCATCCCCTACGTCCTTTCTTTATGCCTAGCTCTGCGGGCGGCCGCTTGGTGCAGTCCCTAACCCTTTGCATGAATTGCGTTATGTTACTATTAACATAACGCGAACCCAACCCAATGCCGCCACTTGGATCAAATTAGCTACCGCTGACAGGTAATATGAATATTCAACGAGGCAAGCAATTTTCCTCCCAAAAGTCAGCAAAAAGCCTCGCTATGCTGGCCTGAACTTCTTTGTTAAAGGCACGGTAACGTTGCACCAAGTCCTCGGCCAGCGGGGTGAGGCGGGCTCCGCCACCTCCTTCTCCACCGGTTTGGGTGGTTAGCAATTTTCGGCCCAGGCGCTTCTCGGCTTTCTTGATCTTACCCCAAGCGTAGCGGTAGGACATGTTCATGTCCAGGGCGGCTCGGTGGAGGGAACCTGTCTGCTGAGTTCGCGCAAGCAGCAAAAACAAGCCTTCGCCGAAAACTTGATCCCCGTTTTCCTCCAGCCAGATTTTGTAGCGTACTTCCATGGCTATATCCTCCACCAACCTGGCGCCAGTGCCTTTTAAGCGCGCTTGCAGCAGAATGGCTAGCCTCGATCGAAGTAAATGCTCTTACCGGTAGCAGAAATAGGTATCCCGCATACTAGATTGGCACTCACTAGCCCCATACGTTTAGCCACTACCCCGGCCCGGTACATGATGCGGTTATCTGCGTTCAACAGGCTAGCCATCTTGGCGGCCGAGCCCAAGGCGATGCCCAGATCAATGATCCGCCAGGCGCACCAGGGCCCGGGAAATTCCACCATCTGCGGAGAGGCTGCTTCCTCTAGGTCCTGGCAACGGGCAAAGCCGCAGGCGCCACAATTGAGCCCAGCCGTAGCTGGAGCCCGAAGGCCAATCAGCAACAAGGCTTGGGAACGGCGAATGCTGTCAGCATCACGGTCAAAATTGATCTTCCCGGTCTGTTTACCGTAGTCAATCATGGCATCGGCTAGCCTCTCTAGGTCCTCACCGGTAACAATCTTAGTTACTATGTAGTCCTTGCCTCCCGCCTTGGGAGCAGTCCTGGCTGACAGCGCCATCAGTTGAGCTACTACTTCCATTACTTCCATGTCTACTCCTCCATGTCCTCGTAACGTTTTTCCAGGTTGACGAAGCGAGTAAACTCCTTCAAGAATCCCAGCTCCACCACCCCGGTGGGCCCGTTGCGCTGCTTGGCAATTATTATCTCAGCTACGCCCTTCTTTTCGCTATCGGGGTTATAGTATTCATCCCGGTAGATAAACCATACCATGTCTGAGTCCTGCTCCTGGGAACCGCCATCTCGAAGTTCTGACAGCATCGGTCGCTTATCCTGCCTCTGCTCCACGGCCCGGGTGAGCTGCGAGAGGACAATCACCGGCACATCTAATTCTCGGGCTAAGGCCTTAAGCGACCTGGATATTTCCGATATTTCCTGCACCCGGTTTTCCAGCCGCCGGGAAGGCTGAATCAGCTGCAGGTAGTCAATAACGATGAGAGCTAGTCCCTTTTGTCCTTTGAGGCGTCTGGCCTTAGCCCGCATCTCCATCACCGTGCTAGCTGGGGTATCATCCACATAAAGAGGTGCCTCGGACAACGGGTCTAGGATCTCAATCAGCCGCCGCCAATCCTCCTCTTCTAGCTGCCCGCTGCGCAGTTTCTGTTGGTCTACTAGAGCTTCTGAGCACAGTACCCTCTGGGCCACCTGCTCCTTAGACATTTCTAGGCTAAAAATGGCCACCGGCAAGTGGTTCTTAATCGCCACGTTCTGGGCGATGTTCAACCCAAGACTGGTCTTACCCATGGCTGGGCGGGCAGCTAGAATAATTAGGTCGGAAGGCATAAGACCCGAACAGAACCGGTCCAAATCTACAAAACCGGTGCTAAGCCCACTCATGCCCTCCTCTTGGTGGTATAGTTTCTCTAAGCGATCAAAGCTCGCCGCCAACAGGTCCTTGAGAGGAACAAAGCTGCCCCGGCGGCGGGACTGGCCGAGGTTAAAGAGGGCCTGTTCGGCCTGATCTAGGATCACCAGGGCTTCCTCGCTTTCGGAAAACCCCTTTTCTACCACTTGCATACCCACCTGGATGATAGAGCGGAGCAGGGATTTTTCGGCTACGATACGAGCATACTGGGTAACATTGAGAGCAGTGGGCACCACATCTGCCAGCGAAGCCACATAGGCAGCGCCGCCTACCTGGCCCAGAACTCCCTCCTGGCGCAGGGCATCGGTAACCGTCAAAAGGTCAACTGGAGCCCCCCGGTCGTTTAAGGACAGGATAGTGCGATAGATGATCTGGTGGGCTTCCCGATAAAAATCCTCTGGCCGCAAGATCTCCATGGCCGCATAAATGGCGTCTTGGCTGAGCAGCATAGAACCCAAAACCGCCTGCTCGGCCTCATTATTCTGGGGCGGTATGCGGTTTAACCAGTTAGCCAAGGCTACCATGACCCTAACCTACCAAATGCATGGATTGTAACTGGCCACCTAGGTCCTGGTCGCCGAGGAGCTGATCGCCCCGAGCATAGGCAAGAGCTTCCTTTACCGTTGCTACCGGGATTACCTTTATCCCTTTCAGCCCCCGGGGCACTTCGTTGGCATTATCTTGGGGAATGATTACTGCCCGCATCCCTGCTTGCTTGGCGCCGTAAATCTTTTCAGCTAGCCCTCCCACCGGCTTTACCTTGCCTTGAATGGAAATCTCTCCGGTAACCGCTAGATCCTGCTGCAAGGGAATGTTCCGCACTGCGCTAATAATCCCCAGACACAGCGCCAGCCCCGCCGAGGGACCGTCGACTACTCCTCCGCCCACCACATTGACGTGGACATCATAGTCGGATAGGTCCTCGCCGGTCACCTGCCGAACTACCGAAGCAGCATTGAATAGGGAGTCCTTAGTCATGGTCCCACAAGTATCGTTAAAGCGGAGACTACCTTTGCCAGGCTCATGAGCCGGAAAAGCAATGGCCTCAAGCTCTAGTACCGACCCCACGAAACCACTCACTGCTAACCCTAGCACCCTGCCGATCTCCGCCTGGGGGCTGGCCTTAGTGGTGACATAAGGAGTCAAACGGGCCGAGTGTATTGCTTCTCGAACCAAGGACCCAGTGATGCAAATGGGCCCGCTGGCCGAAGATCTTCTCTTGCGCCCTCGGAGCCGTTTGGAGTGCTCAAACATTCCCAGGGCATAAGCATCAGCCAGAATGTTAATGGCTTTTCGCCCCTCAATGGTGTACTCGCTGATTATTTCCGGCACCTGGGCCTCCAGCCGAACTCCCAGCTTCTTGGCTGCCTGCCGAATGATTTTTTGGATATCCACTGGAGTCAGCGGCTCAAAGAACACCTCTCCGCAGCGGGACCGCAACGCCGGATTGATCTCGGACGGATCCCGGGTGGTGGCTCCTATCAATATAAAATCGGCCGGCGCACCTTCCTCAAACAACTTGCGGATATATTGAGGAACGTTCTCATCATGGGGATCGTAATAAGAAGATTCAAATTCCACCCGCTTGTCCTCTAAGACTTTTAGCAGTTTAACCAACAGCAGGGGGTCCATTTCGCCGATTTCGTCAATAAACAGCACTCCCCCATGAGCTTCGGTCACCAGGCCCAGCTTGGGCTCAGGAATACCGTTCTCGGCCAAATCGCGCCGAGCCCCTTGGTAGATGGGGTCATGAACCGAGCCCAAGAGAGGGTTGGTTACCTCGCGAGGATCCCAGCGCAAGGTAGAACCATCCACTTCGACAAACGGAGCACCGGGAGCAAAGGGCGATCCCGGTAGCTTCTTGGCCTCTTCCAAAGCCAAGCGGGCAGCCGTAGTCTTGCCCACTCCAGGGGGCCCATAAAGGAGAATGTGTTGAGGAAACGGGGAAGCGATCTTGGACAACAAAGCTCGTACTGCTCGGTCTTGGCCCATAATTTCCCCCAAACGCTGCGGCCGAATTATTTCCGCTGCTGTCTTGGCCAGCTTAACGGTTTCTTTTTTCTCAAGTATGGCTAGCCGCTTCAAAGTCTGGGCGTTCTCTACCCCCGCCTTTTCCTGAAGAACTTGGTTTCTGATTTCCCGGATATACTCTTCGTAGCGTTGCTGGATCCTTTCAGAAATCTTTTGTTCCAGCTCCTCCTCGAGGGAACGGCGGGCAATTAGATCAGCCAAGTTTTCCTGCAGTTGATCCAGGACATCAATTATGTCTTCGGGGCCGGGAATGTCTTCGATGGTTGGATCCTCGTATATGACGCGCTCCAACGCTAGTACCCGTTCGCCCAAATTGTCGGACCGAATTAGGTCCAGGGCTTCTACCTTGCTAGCCCGCAGCACCACTTGGTCGGTGCCAAAAAGGTCACACAGAACACCGTAGAGAGCCTGGATCTGCCGCCTTATCTCCTGATCCGTCCAGTCTTGCCTGAGACCGCCTGCCACACTGATCCCTTCCCTTTTCCATCTAACCCTCTTCAACCGCAAGTAAGACTATTTCCCTGCCTCGGACCGGCTTCCTCCATCGGTCACCACAACCGTAAGTGAGGCCGATATCTCCGGGTGCAACCTTACAGTCACGCTGTAACTACCGACTGACTTAATGGGCTCATCCAGCTCGATGCGGCGTTTATCCACAGCTATGCCAGTTTGTTTCTGGATAGCCTCGCTGATCTCCTTGTTAGTTACCGACCCGAAAAGCTTTCCGCCTTCTCCAGCCCGGCTGAAGACTACGATTTGCAGTCCATTGAGTTTGGCCGCCATCTGCTCGGCCTCTTTGGCTTGCTTTTCTTTGAGCGCCGCCTGGCGCTGCTTCTCTATTTGTAATCGCTTAAGGTTGACGGGAGTAGCTTCTACCGCCAAGCCCCTGGGCAACAAATAGTTCCGGGCATACCCATCGGCTACCCGAGCTGTATCACCTTTTGAGCCCAGGCCTCTCACGTCTTCTAGCAAAATGACCTTCACCCGACACCCTCTCCTTTCTTTCCCAACCGGCGCCAGTTAAACAAAGGATCGAAAAGGCCAATGGCGGCGCAAATAGCAACAGCAAAGGGTAAATTTATCAGTATGACTACAACCCCCAGTGCTTCTAAGACTGGGGGTAGCTTGTACTTGTTTACGTAAAAAGATATTACCGCTAACCCTATAGCAAAGGCAACGGCCAGATAAAGGTAAAGAAGGTTGCCACCAATGGTAACCAACAGCGGCTGCTTTAAGTAGTCGCCAGCTAGCGCCATACCGAGCCCGATCATAAACACCCAAACCGAATACCAAGGAAGCGCCCAAGTATACAATGGTAACTTGCCACCATGACCCGAATCAGTCCCGGGCAGGTGTAAATAGCAAAAGAAAGCGGTAGTAATATAGTAGGCGATTCCCGCCTCCAACATCGTCCCCGTAGCGCCAATGGAAGGAGCCAGCCTCTCTAGCCACCCTACTACCATCACCAACTGCTGCCTGAGGGTGGCCTCGGTAAGCCCTTGACCCAAGGCTTGATCCAAAAGCCCTAGCCGCTGGTAGGTAGCAATCACCTGATCAGCGCTATTGCGCAGTTGGTCCCCCCAAGGAAAGGGAGGCTGATGCCACACCCACCAAGCCAAGCCGGTCAGGGCTAGGGAAACGACGCCAGCAGCCAGAGTCACAGCTGCCAACGACCTACCCGGTGGCCACTTCCACCGCCAGGTCTGTCCATAACCCCAACCGACCAGCAATAATGGCAAGACCGTGAAGAGGGTGCTTATCGGACCGGCCAGCCCCCACACCAAAGCCACGACTATTCCGCTGGCCAGCAAGCCTGCCGCCGGGCCCAAGCCGGCAATGGCTAAGCTCAAAGGCAAAGACCAAAACCAGCCAACAAGTAACCGTCCCCACGGGCTGATCAATGATACCAGCGCTAGCAGGGCCGAAGCTACGCCCGCCCCCACCCCTACTAGCACCCACCTGCTGTTCTTTAAACTAGGCACCCTTTACCCTCCCGCTAACCGGCCTCGTGAACCGTCAGTGCCACCGGAGTCAGGCGGATAGAGGCAGGAGGCCATTTGCCGCTACTCCACCGTATAGGGAAGAAGCGCCATTACCCGCGCCCGCTTGATGGCCCGGGTTAGCTGCCGCTGATGGTGGGCGCAGTTCCCGGAAATACGGCGAGGAATTATCTTTCCTCGCTCGGTGATGTAGCGGCGTAGCCGAGAGATATCCTTGTAGTCAATAAGTTGAATTTTATCTACACAAAAGCTGCATACCCGCTTACGGGAGCGCCGCTTGTCTCGACGCAAATTGCATCATCCTCCTAAAATGGTACTTCGTCCTCCGGAGGGAATTCTTCATCTAGGTCCTCAAAACCAGGCGCATCCGCTGCCGGCGGAGTGCTACTCCCTTGACCTTCCCGAGGCCGGTCAAGAAAACGCACATCATCGGCAACTACTTCCGCCGCCTGTCGCCTAGTTCCATCCGAGGCATCATAAGAGCGAATCTGGAGCCTGCCCTCCACTGCCACCAAACGCCCTTTATTTAAATTGTTGCTGCAAGTCTCGCCCAATTTGCGCCAGGCTACAATGCGAATAAAGTCAGTACCCCGTTCGCCCTGCTGGTTAGTAAAAGGGCGATCAACTGCTAAGGTGAAGCTGGCCACGGGAACCCCGCTAGGCGTATATCTCAGCTCCGGATCCCGCGTCAGTCTGCCGATGAGAATTACCCGGTTAAGCATATTTTTGCCCCCTAGCCTTGCTCAGCTGCCGAAGCTGCTGGTTCCTCGTCCCGCCGAGTGATCAAATGGCGCAGAATGCTGTCATTGATCTTTAGGACGCGGTCCATCTCCCGGGCCACCTCGGAAGAACCTTGGAAGTGCAGTACCGTGTAGAAACCCTCGCGAAACTTCTCAATGTCGTAAGCCAACCGGCGACGCCCCCAGCGATCCACTTTTTCTACCTCGCCGCCATGCTCACTAATCAGGTTGGTAAAGCGTTCGATGGTCTCCTGGATTTGCTCGTCGGTGAGATCGGGTTTGACGATAAACATGACTTCGTAGGCCCGCAAGCTTTTCACCTCCCTTCGGACTAACGGCCCCTAAAGGGGCAGGGACTAACCCACTGGGTCGGGCTCAATATTGGCCTTATTATAGCATAACCATCAAAAGGGCAACAACCAGACCCAACCAAGAATGATACGGTACAACAGACGGGCTCGAGAATAGTTTCATAATTCTGGCCCACTAATCCGACAACCTTCGACGACGCTTTTTGTTAGACTATCGCTTTGAGAACCGAGTAGATCGCAGCAACAATATGGAAATTTCTAGGGAAGGAGAGTTCCACCATTCGTGCCGCAATTATCGGATGTGCCAAATGTTGGCGTACTGGTTGCCCAGGAATCAACTCACATGTACTTTGTCCCGAGTCTGTCCGTCAAAAGCGGGGACCGTTGGGGCGCCTGGGAGGGTTGCAGATAGTCTCCCTTGTCCCTTGTCCTGGTTGCAGCCAGGACGGGCTTCTCAAGCTGGTACAGGACCTAGGTCGGGACGGCGTACAAGTAATCGCCTTTGCCTCTTGCCTCTTCTTGCCACCACCCTGCCCCTACGTAGAAAAAGCAGCGGTCTTAGCTAATCGCTTGCAAATGAAAGTGCTTATGGGATCATACCTAACTCCCGATGAAGCTATGAATTCCAGCCTCATTCCTAGGGGATCGCCCCTTGGGAGCGTAACCCACTACGCCATCAGTCAACAGAACTGGCTGTACTTTTTGGGTTGTGTAACCGGCGCCGTCAAGTCGGGGCGGAAGTTTTAGTCTGCCCGCTTGACTATTTTCTTCACCGCCCGCTCAAATTTGGGGCGGGGTAGCATAACTTGCCTGCCGCACCCCAAGCACTTGATGCGAAAGTCGATACCCGTACGCATAATCTCCCACTGGTCGCTACCGCACGGGTGCGACTTTCGCATCTGGACTACATCCCCCAGAAAGTATTTCTCTACCATCTCTTCCTCCCCGCCAAGCTCCCGGTCTACCCTAAGGTAATCAAGCGGTCACTAGTCATCATGGCTTCAACAATGGAGTACATGTTGCTAATGGAGCCAACGCAAAGCTTTTCTTTAAGCTGAAAGTAATCCAAGCAGGTGCCGCAGCTTAAGATCCTGACTCCGCGCTTTTCCAAGGCCATAAGGTCGGACAATACCGGCGACCCTTCGCAGGCCAGTTTTACCCCACTATTAATGAAGATAATCGAACCAGGAACCACTTCCGCTTCCCTCAGAGTATAAAAAAAGCTTCGCATCAGCACCTGCCCCAGCT
>JACIYF010000099.1 GCA_014360065.1 Clostridia bacterium
GTCTCGTCCCGGAGGTCTTCCTGGAGCACCATGCCGAGAAGGAGCGCCTCATCGGGAGAAGGATCCTGTTTTTCGACATGTTCGGCCGCAACCGCAGCTTCTTGGCAATCTCGACTGCCCTCAGAGACATCCAGGATGAGTTCCGGCATGGGTAGCTCCCGTAATTCCCGTTCAAAACGTTCCAGGAGCTTTTTGACCTCGCTGGTAAACTCTTCCTCAACGAGTGTCAGATGGCGGCGGACCACCACGTAGAAGCGATCCAATACCACCTGTGCTTCCCGCTCGTAGGCGCTCACACGTTCCTTGAGCGCTTTCTGGTAGTAAAGCCTTTCCTGTTCAAGTTGCTTGAGCTCTTTCTGGGCCTCTGCCAGCAATCTCCCTGCTTCGGCCCGCGCTTCGGCCCGCAGGCGTGCTGCTTCTTGTAGTGCTTCCTCCCGCGTCCGGCGCGCCGTTTCTTCGGCCCGCAGAAGCGCCTGACGAAGGTTTTCCTCCTGGGCGCGGTAGGCGGCCAGCGTGTGCTCAAGCTTGGTCTTCTCCGCCGCCAGCTCTTCGAGGACGCGGACGGCCTCATTGATAAGGTTCGTGACCTCCTTGGGCGCATAACCGAAAAGCGCTCGCCCAAAGCGGCCCTCTGCCAGTCGCTGCTTCAGCGTATTGAGGACCTCACTATTCACGATAGTTTTCTCCTTTCTGTGTGTGCCAGGAAGAAAAAGCTTTTCGCCAGCCGTTCTTCTCCCATTCCCGCAAGAATTTTCCCAAGCCGGGAGGCGGCGGCAACGCGCAGGAGAGACGGCGCGTCTTCCACCGCTAGAACCTGGCGCAGAAGCCCGACAGCCTGGGTTAAATCCCCTTTCTCTGCCAGTTGCGCGGCGCGAGAGAAGAGTGAGGCGACCGACGCGTGTCGCTTTAGAGGCATAAGTGGTGAGCGTACGAGTGTGGCGGAGACAGAGGGGCAGGGAGGGCTGAGAACACTCTCTTTCCACGACAGCGGCTGCGCCCGCAACGCCGGGGGCGAGAGTTGCCTGCGGTTCCGCCTGTAGTAGCGGTAATAGTGGTAGCGGGACCACAAGAGCATCCACCACCCGAGGAAGACGGCCCACAAAGTGGCGATAAGAATCGCGAGGACGGTGGAAAAAACTGCGCCGGGCACGAAAAGCTCTCGCCACCAGATATGGGCGAGCAGATACCAGCCGACCGCCCCTAAAACCCAGGTAACGGCTAAGACCAACAGAGCCCATGCTCCCAAAGTCGCCGTAATGATCAGTAGATGGATAATTTTCCGCCTGTGCGGTCTGAAGCAAGGTGCAGAAGCGTTAGTACGAAGTTCCATACCCCTGATTGTAGCAAAAAAAAAGAAAAAAAAGAAGGGGCTGCCGAGAGTACCTAAAATTTGCTCTATTCTACAGGTTTCTACCTTTTTCCTTGATGTCTCCAGCCTGCGTGTGGGGCTACGCCGAGGAAATCCTGGGGCTCACCAAGAAATGGTAACTTTTTTCCATTGAGAATCCCAAATATGTTGTTCTATAATTTTTATGCGAACATATGTTTTCTTTTTAAAGACCCTAGAACGGGCAGATGGTTTTAATAGGTTATGGGGGAGCAGAGGAGGCTGCGCGGCGCTTTTAGCGCCGTTTCCTGCCATGGACGAATTGAGCCAGCGCTTGGTGGTAGAGGGTATTACCAATTGGGAGGCTTTATCCCTGGCCATTCGAGAAGTTGCCTTACCTTTAGCCCAAAAGCTGGATGCTTCCGGCAGGGCTTACCGAAAGCTACATTTGCAGCTTGAGCTTGAAGATGCTGCCTTGGAGGGCCGGCGAGATTATCCTCGGCCGCGAGTAGCTGCCAATCTGGAGAGCGATGCCCTGGCCTTGGCCCGACGCCTGAAGATAGCTGGGCCGGTTTGGGCGCTTACGGTTGGCGCTAAGGATCTGGTCCCGGCCCCAGCGGCCCAGATGCACCTATTTAACCAAGCTGGGCTGCCGGCTCAGCTTGAACGCCAGGGCAGGCTGGCTCGGGCTTGGGATGACCTCTGCCATCGCTACCCGGGCCGGATCCTGGTTTCCCCGCCGGCCCCCAGCTGGCGGGAGAGGATGCTTGCCTTTTATGATCCCTGGCGCCGAGAGCGAGGATAAGTTGTTCCGGTTGGGGTGAGCTAGATGTCAAAAGTTATACTCAGGCCAATAGAGGTAAAGTGCCGCGATGGCGTTACCCCTAGCTCCTTTAGCTTCCGGGGCAGGAGGCTTGGGGTTAAACAAGTCTGGGAGCGCTGGAAGGATACCGGGGCCTGGTGGGAAGGGGAGAGCCCAAAATTGTTCTTCCGGGTGGAGGCCACCGATGGCAGCTTCTTCGAGCTGTATCAGGATCTGGAGCAGAAGAGATGGTTTCTTTATAAAGTCTATGATTAGTCCAGCCACCTATACTTGTTTATTGAGGGGATGTATTATAATGTAAGTGTGTAATTATTGAAGGAGGTGTAGGTATGGTCCGCACCCAAATACTCTTACAGGAAGATCAGCATCGATTTCTTTTAGAGCAAGCTCGCTTAAAAAAGATGAGCCTTTCCGCAGTTGTCCGTCGCTTAATTGAAGAAAAACAGCAAGAGCTTTCTCTGGCCCAGGCTAGGGGGGGGCTGGAAATGGCCCAAGGAGCAGTGGCTGGCCCAGCGGATCCAGTTCATCATGATGAGGTACTGTACCGATGAGGAGAGTTTTTATTGATACAGGAGCCTGGTATGCCCTGAAAAATAAAAATGACCCCCATCACCAGGAAGCTGTGCGCTTTTTCCAAAGCCTTCCTGGTAAGGTTATATGCTACACTTCCGACTATGTTATTGATGAAGCAATAACCCTGACCCGAGCTAGGATAAGTCATCAGGTGGCAGCGACCCTGGCTCAGGAGTTGCTGTCTGAAAAGGCGGCCAAGATCATATTTGTAGCCCCTGATTTTTTGGCTATGGCGCTAGAAATTTTTATGAAATTTAAGGATCAGGATTTTTCCTTCACTGACTGTACCAGTTTCGCTATTATGAAGAGCCTAGGTATGGAAGAAGCCTTGGCCTTTGATACTCACTTTGTTTTTGAAAAGTTTGGCCTCCGCCAGGTTAATATCGACGAATTTTGATAGCTCACCCTAAGCCAGCGCTTGGTGGTCCTAACGAGGCCGGCAGAAAAGTAGGAGCTTGGTGGGGGAAGGAAGATAGAGGCGAAAGAGGTAGACGGCATGAGGCAGCCCTTTGTACATCTACACGTGCATTCGCCCTTTTCTTTCCTGGACGGAGCCTCTTCCCTGGAGAGGCTGGTTGAGGCGGCGGCCGGCTGCGGGATGCCGGCCCTGGCCCTTACCGATCACGACCGGGTGAGCGGGGCGGTTCGCTTTGCCCGTCTGGCCCGCCGGGCCGGGCTTAAGCCCATCCAGGGGGCGGAGGTAACTGTGGAGGGAAAAAGGGGCAAGGATGGGGACGGAAGCCGAAGTTGGCCTGTGGGCCGAACTGAGAGCGGAGGCAGGCCCGGCCGTGGACGTGGGCGCACTTATCACCTGATACTTCTGGCCATGAATCCTAAGGGTTATGCTAACCTCTGCCAGCTTCTAACCCGATCTCACCTCGCCAACCCCCGGCGCCAGCCCTGCCTTTCGTGGGAAGACCTGGAAGAGCTGAACGGGGACTTGATTGCCCTTTCCGGCTGCCGGCGGGGCGAAATCGCTTCCCTGATCCTTGAGCGCTCTTACGACCAGGCGCTCAAAGCGGCTTCAAGTTACCTTGCCATCTTTGGCCGGGAGCGCTTCTACCTGGAGCTGGAAGACACCTTGCTCCCCGGCAACCGAGCCCTGAACCAGAGCTTGCTGGAGATAGGGGAGAAGCTTGGGATCAAGCCGGTGGCCACCAACAACGTTCACTATGTGGAGGCGGAGGAATTTCCCATCCACGATCTCCTCACCTGCATACGCACGCATACTACGGTTTTTCAAGTCCACCCCCAGCGGCGGCTGAACGGCGAGAACTATTTTAAAAGCCCTGCCCAAATGGAGGAGCTTTTTTCCTTTTGCCCCCGGGCCCTGGCCCATACCCTGGAGATTGCCGAGATCTGCCAGCCAGCCTTAGAGTCAGGGACAAAACGCTTCCCCCGCTTTCCCCTGCCGCCGGGGGAGACCAGCATTGGGCGCCTGCGGGCCCTCACCTACCAGGGAGCCCGCCGGCGCTACCAGAAGCTTACCGCTAAAATCCAGGAGCGGCTGGAGAAGGAGCTTTCGGTAATTGAGAGGCTGGGCTACGCTGATTATTTTTTGCTGATGGAGGATGTGATGGGCTATGCCCGGCGGCAGGGGATTCGCGGCGCCGGCCGCGGCTCCGCCGGGGCCAGCGCCGTGGCCTACTGTCTGGGCTTAACCGAGGTGGACCCCATTGCCCGGGATCTCTTGTTTGAGCGCTTCATGAGCCTGGAGCGGGCCGAGGCTCCGGATATCGATTTGGATTTCGACTCCCGTTACCGCGACCGGGTAGCCGAATACGTTTATCAAAAATACGGCCCCGAGCACGTGGCTTCGGTGGCCACCTACTGCACCTACCAGGCCCGCTCGGCGGTGCGGGATGGGGGCCGGGCCTTAGGGATGGAGGAAGAGGTTGTCGATGCCTTGGCCAAAAGCCTTCCTCCCATTCATGCCGACGAGATAGAGGCGGCCCTGGAAAAATTCCCTGAGACAAGATGCGGCTCCTGGAAGAAAAAAGGCCAGGGAAATAAAGAGGGGCATAGGCTCCAGGATAGAGATTATGAGTTACTCTTTAACTTTTGCGCTGCGGTAGCCGGCTTTCCTCGCTTCTTGGGCACCCACTTAGGAGGATTGGTGGTGAGCGGACCGCCCCTTACCGCCATCACCCCTTTAGAGAAGGCAGCCAAGGGGATGCGGATCTGCCAGTTTGACCGGGATGACGTGGAGGAGTTGGGGCTGGTCAAGCTCGATCTTTTATCCCTCAAGGCCTTCAGCTTACTGGAAGATGCGGCTCAGAGCATCCGCTTGGCTCGGCCCAACTTTTCCTATGAACGTCTACCGCTTAACGATGCTCCTACCTACCGGCTCATCAGCCGGGGGGATACGGTGGGGGTGTTTCAGCTGGAGAGCCCGGCTCAGCGGGCATTGCAGGCGCGGCTGGGGGCCAAAGATTTGGAAGATATTGTGGCTAGCTTAGCGCTAATCCGACCGGGGCCCATCAAGGGCAATATGGTGGATCCCTTTGTGGCCAGGCGGCGGGGCAGGGAGCCGGCAACCTACCTCCACCCCCGCCTGGTTCCCATTCTCGAGAAAACCTACGGGGTGGTGCTGTTCCAGGAGCAGGTGATTGCTATTGCCACCGAGCTGGCCGGCTTTAGCCCGGGGGAGGCCGACCGGCTGCGGCGGCTGATGACCCACTCCCGCTCCCGGCAGGAGATGCAGGCGGTAGGGGAGGAATTTGTCCGGCGGGCCACCCAAAACGGCATCGACGAAGCCACTGCCCGGGCGATTTTCTCCTGTCTGGAAGGGTATGCCAGCTACGGGTTCTGCGAAGCCCATGCTGCCGCCTTCGCCATTACCAGCTACTGGACTGCCTACCTCTCGGCCCACTATCCGGCCCCGTTTTTTGCCGCTCTGCTCAACCACCAGCCCATGGGGTTTTATGGTCCAGGCACCCTGGCTACCATAGCCCGGTCCCGGGGGATAAAAATCCTGGGGCCGGATATCAACCTCAGCGGCGACCGGTTTACGGTGGAGGGAAAAGCTATCCGGGTACCGTTAAGCCAAGTTCGAGGGATGCGTCGATCTACCCTGGAAAGAATACTGGCGGCCCGGCAACAATCCAAACAGGGACGGTTTAGCTCGGTCCAGGATTTCTTTCAGCGCTCGCGCCCGGAGCAGGACACGCTGGAAAACCTCATTCTCTGCGGGGCCCTGGATTCCCTCTATCCCAACCGCCGGCAGCTTTGGCTGGGACTGCCATCGCTTTTGGCCATCTGGGGAGGCGAAGAAATAGTTCGGGAGCAGGAAGCTTTGGAGTTTGCTGCCGGAGCCGGGTTGCCTTTAGTGCCCGATTTTGAACCTCAGGAAAAGGCAGCTTGGGAGAGTCAAATTCTGGGCCTGGAGATCTCCTGCCACCTGATGCAGCGGTGGCGGCAGAAGCTAATCCAGCAGGGCTATGCGGATAGCCGTACCGTGGCCAAACTTCCCGGTGGCCGACGGGTCAAGGTGGCCGGCCTTCCCATCCGTCCCCACCGGCCTCCTACCAGGAGCGGGCGGATCACAGTCTTTCTTTCCCTGGAGGATGAGTGGGGGCTTGTGGACGTAACCGTCTTTGAGGATGTCTACCAAAAGTACGGCCACCTGCTCTTTGGCCCCGGGGTGGGGCCCTTGCGGGTGGAAGGCATAACCCACCGCCGGGGCCGGGGGGTGAGCATATTGGCCCAGTGGCTGGGGGCCGTGGACGAGGCTTGGGAGCTTCCAACGCTACCCCACCTTGGAACCCCTGGCCCTGGAAAGGAATAGGATAATATGCCATCGATCACCAGCAACTAACCACCAAAGGGGGAATCCATCGTGGAGCATTTTATGGTTCCGCCGGGCCAACACCGACTCCCGCCCCTGCCCTATTCCTATCAGGCCCTGGAACCAGTAATCAGCGGGAAAACCCTGCGCATTCACCACGACCGGCACCACCTATCTTACGTGGAAGGTCTGAACAAGGCCGAACTTGAGCTAGTAGAGGCGCGGCGCGCCAGCAATTTTTCCTTGGTCAAGCACTGGGAGCGAGAGCTAGCCTTCCATGGCTCCGGCCACATCTTACACAGCATTTATTGGACGGTGATGGCGCCGGTGGGGATGGGCGGGCAACCTGGCCCCCAGAGTAGGAATCAGATCGTGCGGTCTTTTGGCAGCCTTTCAGGTTTTCGGGAGCAGTTTAGCGCTGCTGCCAGGGATGTGGAAGGTTCGGGTTGGGCTCTGCTCTGCTGGCATCCGGCTTGGCAGCGCTTGGAGATCCTGATGGCCGAAAAGCACCAAGATCTGACCCAATGGGGTGCTATCCCTATTTTGCTGATAGATGTCTGGGAGCACGCCTATTATTTGGATTACCAGAACCGCCGCCCCGATTATGTGGAGGCATGGTGGCAGCTGGTCAACTGGTCAGAAGTGGAAAAGCGCCTAACCATGGCCATGCCAGCTCAGGTGCCCTTGATCATGACCGGATATTAGGCCGAATCAGCTCAGGGCATTAAGCAGGAAAGTCATGGTCTTCTGGCTTCCCTCAAATATTGGCCTTTTGCCGTAGCTAATCCCAATGACCTTGGCCATCATATCGCCGAAGATCAAAAAACCAATGCTGGCTACGGCAATTTCTTGTCTGAAGAGGAGAAAGCTTAAGAAAACGCCAAGCAAAAAGATGGTAATGGAAGAGATGCGCCGTTCCTCAACCTGTTTGTATATCTTCAATCCCGGTAAGAGCTGTTGGCCGGAGAGCTGCCGGACTTTCTTGACCGTAAGCCGTAATATATCGGCTAGGAAGCTAATGGCCAGAACTGAGCCTATCAGGGTAAGCAAGGAAAGCCGGTTTAGAAATAGTAAAAGGACCGGGAACGCCATGGCGGCGGGCCGGATAAAAACCCTCCATAATCTGAGATTTTCGTCGCGTACGGTAAAGATTTTCATCTTCTCGGCACTGAACAGGCTGACCAGAAACAGGTAAGCGATGAGGATAAGGATGAATATTAGGTCAGCGGATAGGGGTACCCGGAATACCAGCAAAGTAGCCAGAAGAGGCAAAACGGCCAGGGCCAGAAAATTCTCGTTTCTAGAGGCCCAATAAACCGATAAGACCAGAAAGACCATGTAAGCCAGATCCGTCCAAAGGGCTGAGGGGGTGAGTATGGCAAAGGCCACCTTTACTAGCATCATTATGAGGATGCCGGTGGCAGTTGCTGCTCCTCGCCCACCCCGAAAGTGAAGGTAGAAGGGGAAGACATGGCCCAAAACGGCGCAAGCTCCACTAGCATACACTACCGGCTGGGGAGATTGGAAAACGTGAGCGGCTACCCCCATGGCCAGCAGCCCCTTGGTGGTATCATAAGAGGCGGTCAAGGCGGCGGGGTAAAACCCCAGGCTGCGCTTTATGTTGGTGGTGCCCGGGTTGCCATCACCTAGGGTGCGAATGTCCTTCCTGGCGAGCCATTGGCATAGAAAATAGGCGGGCAGGAACGAGCCCAGGAGATACCCAAAGAGCAGGGGAAGGATTACTTTTGCCACGGCTGGTGCCTCCCTTCCAGAATAATTTTACACCGGTTTAAGTAAAAGATGACTAGCTAAGTATCAGAAGGCGGTATAGGATTTGCCAATAAGTGGGTGTCTGGGCGCTTGATATGGTAGGGGTAGATATGGGTATGGCGGCATAGAGGCAGAGCGGTGGTGTCCGGCCGGGAGGGCTAGTAAGGGCAGGCATTGGCCGCGCTAAACCCCGGCCATGTCTGCTCTTTTTGGCCTAATTCCTTTTGGTTTTGATGCTTGACGGCGCTTAGTTTAAGGTCAGCCCGAACCAAGCGGAGCGTTGGGGCGCAATGTATGGCGATAACAAATTGAGCACTTTATACAGGGCAAACAGGTTCTCCGACATGAAGTGGAGCAGGGAATGCCAGCCCAACTCCTGGGCATAAGGGTCATTGCTGGCCAAGCTGTAATAGCGCCGGCCTATCTCCAAGTAATCCTCCAAACTTTTTGGCGTCCTCCACAGCGGCCCCCGGGGCCGGCTTATATATTCAGGAAAGATGCCAGTAACAAATAGGGCCAGGTCGCCAACCCGGCGGTTGAGCTCGAAGCGGTAAGGCTGGTCTACCGCCGAAGCCAAAAAAATCAGGTCGTCGATGTCCATGCCGCTCAGCAGGCGGCGGTAGGTTTTCGATCCTACCTGATAAAATAGCACGTAGCTCTGCACCCGGGTAAATGAAGTCAACAGTTCAGCCAGGTAATCCAAGACCTGGTTGTCCTCAATAGCCTTGCGGACCTTAGGAGCATCAAAAACAGGTATGCGTTCTCGCCCGCTTGTTTCTTGGGTATAAGACATGTGTCCCAGGTCTCGCCTGACCTGGCGCAGGAGGATGCTGAATAGAAAGTAAGGGGAGATGAAGAGAAGCTCCTCTTTTCTTTCTAGGAGCTTGGCGAAAAGCTTAGCATCTTCAAGCATGATTTCAATAAAATCCTCTTTGTCCCGCACAATATTCTTGATGCCCTCGTAATCGTTTCTCCTATCAGCTACAGCCCGGACCAGGAAATCCAAATCCTTTTCCGTCATACGAGGCTTAAGACTTCTTTCCACGGTAGAACCCTCCGCGAAATCAGAGGTAATCTATGACCTATCTTTGCCCCCATTATTCATTATAGCAAGCCCCTCCTGGGAGCAACACCGGATGATCGGGCAGGTACCCAGTAATGGGAAAACCCCCTTTAGACAGATCAGATCTAATCGCCGGCCATTTCTTGAGAAAATTACCCTGTATGCCTTCTTTTTGGTGTAGCCCAACTTTGGCAAGCCTTCAGCCTCGGAGCTGATGCCAGCGGTTTAAC
>JACIYF010000100.1 GCA_014360065.1 Clostridia bacterium
CCTCCGTAGACGATGAGCTCATCCGGCTTTTCCGCCACCTCCGGGTCCAGGTTGTTCATCAGCATCCGCAGGGCCGCCTCCTGGATCCAGCCCTTGCAGGAAAGCTCCCTTCCCCGGGGGGCACGTATGGTTGGTGACATGGTATACCGCCTCCTTAAATTAATTGCCGCAAACTAGCTTCTCCGAGAAAACATGTATTTCGAGCTGGGGCCGCCTTAGAACCACCCTGGGTCTCGTGCCGCCGTTCCCCGCCCCAGCCAGGAACCAGCTAACCTCAAACAACGCTTTTCACCCGCTTACTGGCCAAGCCTCTGCCCTGGTAACAGAGTGCCGCACGCTCACACTGGCAGATTAACTATGTCTATCCCAGCCTCTCTTATGGCCGACAGTACCGATCCGTTCCTTACTAGCTCTATCGCCTTTTCAATCTCCAGGTACATCAGGCGGTCTTCCTCTAAGGGGCCAATATGTTGCCGCACGGTCTGGTAAGCCGCCTCTACCCCCCGCCCCCATTGGGCCGCTCTCCGAAACTCCAGAGCCTGGGCGACACAGAGAAGTTCAATGGCAAGTATTCTTTCTAAATTATTGAGTACTTGCCTAGCCTTGCGAGCCGCAAAGGCACCCATGCTGACGTGGTCCTCTTGGTTAGCCGAGGTAGGAATGGAATCCACCGATGAAGGCGAACACAAGACCTTGTTTTCGGAAGCCAGCGCGGCAGCTACGTATTGGGGAATCATGAAGCCGGAATTAAGGCCGCTGTGGTTGGTAAGGAAGGGGGGTAATCCGCTGAGGCTAGGGTTGACCAACCGTTCCACCCGCCTCTCGGCAATGGAGCCCATTTCCGCCGCTGCCATGGCCAGGGCGTCCGTGGCCAAGGCCAAGGGCTGACCGTGAAAATTACCACCGGAAATGATGGCCTCATCGTCAGCAAAAATAAGGGGGTTATCGGTGGCAGAGTTGATCTCCACCTCTACCAAGCTCCGGACCCAGCTGAGCACATCCCAGGAGGCGCCGTGCACCTGAGGAATACAGCGCAGAGTATAAGCATCCTGCACGCGGGCGGGATGTCGACCTCGGGCCAGCTCGCCCCCTTGCAAAAGCTGGCGCAGGCGCGCCGCCACCTGCACCTGCCCCGGGTGGGGGCGCACTGCCTGCACCCGGGGATCAAAGGCTGATGGCAACCCTTCTAACGCTTCCACCGCCATAGCCGCTATCACATCAGCAGTCAAAAACAGCCTTTGAGCGTCAGTTACATTTAGGCAGGCAAAGGCAGCCATGAATTGGGTACCATTTATAAGCGCTAGCCCTTCCTTAGCCTGGAGCTTGACCGGGGCTAGGCCAGCCAAAGCTAAGGCTTCCGAGGCCGGAAGTCGCTGGCCTCGGTAGTATACTTCCCCGCCACCGATCAGAGCCAAGGCCATATGGGCCAAGGGTACCAGGTCTCCGCTCGCCCCCACTGAACCCTGGGAAGGAATTACCGGGTGGATGCCTTGATTGAGCATGGCAATTAAAGTTTCCACCACTACCGGTCTGACCCCAGAAAAGCCCTTGGCCAAAGCATTGGCCCTGAGAAGCATTAAGGCCCGGACTATTTCCTCATTCACCGGCTCGCCCACTCCGCAGCTATGACTTAAAATTAAGTTATGCTGCAGCTGCTCCACTTCTTGATCGGAAATCCGCACCCGACTTAAATCCCCGAAGCCAGTGTTGATCCCATAAGCCACTTCACCCCCGGCCAGCACCCGCTCCACCACTCGCCGGGATGCCTGCATTTTGCTGACTGCCCCTGGGGCCAATCCGACGGCCGCCCGCTCGCGGGCCACCATCTCCACTTGTTCCAAGGTGAGGCTTTCCCCATCAATTAGCAAATGGGCAGATACAGGCTTAAGCCTTGTAGACTCGGGTGATCGACTACTGCCTATCCTAACCATTGTTTCTTTTGATAAGGCCCAATCCGACACCAACCCAACCTCCATCTAATAGTTCCATTAAAAGCCAAATAGAAGAGAGCGGTAGGCCCACGTGCCGCCTTATCCATAGCCTCCTGGGCCACCACTCGTGGCCATGCTAGGCAGGTAAACACAGAGGGGGCTCGCCCTGGTCTTCCCAGGCGCGAGCCCCCTCTCGGCTAACAACTATGGGCTACTGCGCCACTTGTCCATCAATACATGAGACTTGTAAGCCCAGCCAATCCACTAACATCTGCAACCACTATGAGCGGGACGTTGACCTCATAAATGGTTTACCCCCAGGCCTATTACCTCATGTTCCATTCCCCTTACCGGAGCTCCTATGGTACCATAAAGGGCCACCGCTATCCATTGACCGTCCTTTTCCTCATTTTCCCACCGTGGACCTTTGACGATGGCAAAATTTAGACCTACAGTTCGAAGGATAGCCCCTAACTCCAGCTGCCCTCGACAGACTCCGTACAGCGCCTCTAAAACCGCATGGTAGAGCGCATGCTCATCTCGGTACTGGCCGCAAAGTAAGCCCTCTCGCCTAGCAGCAGTCTCAATGGCCGCTACTACCTTTTCCACGTTCATGGAACCAACCTTGCCCTGAACTATCTGGAATGCTCCTGAAATGCGCAGCCCCGCCCCCTCATCAAACGGTACTGCCTCCACCTGCAATGGCAACTGCGGATTTGAGCCCGACCTAGCTTCCCCGGCTCCATTCCCAGCCGGTAGTTGGCCCGATGCAGGTTTTTTCTGCAGCCTAGAGGTGGAAACGGCTGGTATCATTCCCTCCCGAAGTAAGCCCAGGGCCGCCAATAAAGCTACCTTGCCTATGGTCAACACGTATCTTTTCCCCGCCCATTTTTAATTTTCTTCTTTAAACCGCCCTTTGGGATGCTAGCGCCGTCAACAGCCAATGGTTTCTAGCTCAAATATTCTTACTTTATTAAAGCGGGTATCGCATATAAGGCCACTACCGCCACAAACAGGCAGCCAAACACCGCCCACCACAGGCGGTACTCACGGTCCATCCGCTTCCTCTCTTCCGGGGTAGGATCAGGTAAACCCTCACTGGTTTTCATGGGGCCAGAACTGCTAAGCTTAATTGCAGCTCGACCAGCGGGTGTATTGGTCCAAACTAGGTAAAAAATGATTCCTAACGCCAACCAAATTAGGCCGGTCCAGATTCCCTCTCGCGGCAGCTGGGTCATCATGATCAGATAGATAATAATGCTTATAATTGCTCCAGGAATGAGAGCCGGAGCCTTATAGGGCCGAGGCAAGTCCGGCCGCTTTAACCGCAAGCCTATGGCAGCAACAAAACCGATGATGTAATAAGCCAAGTCGGCAAAGAGGCTAACGCTGGCCACGTAAATAATAGATCCAGTAGAAACCAACAACAGCATGGCCAAACCTAAAAACCAAATAGCAAAATCAGGAGTTTTATAGCGCGGGTGCAAGCGCCCAAAAACCGGCGGCAAGACGCCATCCCTAGCCATTCCAAACAGATAACGGGCTGGCGCGCCTATGCTAGGGTTGATAGTTGAAAGATCACCGCCAAAGGCAATGGCCAGGCAGAGTAAGACAAAGGGAATCCCCGCTATGCCTGCCATCCTCATGCCCTCAGCGTAGGGAGCGCTGGCCTCCTGCAGGGCAGTTAGCTCACCCTTAGGCATGATTGCTACTAGAAACCACTGAAAAAAGGCATTGACTACAAATACTATCAATGGGGCCAAGAACATGGCCCGGGGAATATTGATTTTGGGAAAGCTGATCTCTTCTCCCATGGCCACTGCAGTTTCAAATCCAGCAAAGCACCACCAGACCAGCGAGGTAGCCAAGATAAACTCCCGCCAACCGGTACCCGGTAACGGGACCAGCGGCCTAAAGTTCTCGGTGAGCAGGTTTGGTATCATGATAATGAACCAAACTGTAGCTGCTCCCCAGAAGAAAAAGACAAATATATTTTGCCATACGCCCGCCAGCTTAATGCCCCGCCAATTAATAAGGGTAAAGATCACCAAAAGTGCCCCGGCAATAATTCTCTCGTCAATGGCCAGCGGCACCCCCAGTCCTTCCATCATCCATTTGAAATAATTGCTGAAGGCTAAGGATTCTCCAGTAGCTACCGCCACCAGCGAGATAACGAAGTTCCAGCCAGCCAAGGTTCCCCAGAGTTTTCCCAGACCTTCCGTGGCAAAATTATAGGTTCCGCCAGCAAAGGGTAACGCCGCGCCCATCTCCGCATACATCAAAGCCGGATAAACACTTACGAGAAAGGCCACCAAAGTTGCAAGTATAATAGCCGGTCCCATCCAGCCGATGGCATTGGCCCCCACGGTAAACAGACCTACGCCGACCACCGTTCCCACGGTAATGGTAATCGCCTCTCTCAACCCCAGTGCCCGTACCATCCCTCCCGTACCAACTGTCAGCGGAACCTGCTTCTGTTTTGGTGACTCTAAACTCACCTTCAATACCCCCTTCAAGTTTGGTTTTTAATACGGACTAAAGCCGCGGCTTGATGTCCGTAAAGCCCTTCCACTTCCGCCAGGCGGCTGGCCACCGGGGCAATAGATTGTACTCCCTGGGGCTCAAGGCGCTGGTGGGTAACCACCTTCAGGAAGGTACCTACCCATACCCCGCCAGTAAAGCGGGAAGTGCGCATGGTAGGAAGGATGTGATTGGTACCAGCGACATAATCGCCAAAGACTTCTGCTGCGTGGCTACCAATAAAGAGGGATCCATAATTGCGAAGGCCCTCCACCAGCTTCTCTGGGTCTTCGACCTGGATTTCCAGGTGCTCAGGGGCGATCTCGTTGGCCAGGTCAACTGCCTCGTCCACGGTATCTACCACCACCACTTGGCCATGGTTTTCCCACGAGGCTCTGGCAATCTCCGCGGTAGCAAGCTTCTGGAGCCAAGCCTCTACCTGGCCTATGACTTTCCGCCCCAGCTCCTCGCTGGTAGTCACCAGGATCCCCCGGGCTTGGGGATCATGCTCCGATTGGGCCAAGAGATCACAGGCTACATAGGTGGGGTCGGCGCTGGCATCGGCGATGACCAGCACTTCGCTAGGCCCGGCCAAAAAGTCGATCCCCACATCACCGCTGACCTGCCGTTTGGCCTCGGTGACATATTGGTTTCCCGGTCCAACAATAATATCCACTGGCTTTACCGTCTCGGTGCCATAAGCTAGAGCAGCGATGGCCTGGGCTCCACCCATGGCGTAGATAGCATCGGCCCCAGCGATGTCCATGGCCACTAGGGTTACCGGGTTGATGCCTCGAGTTTCCCGCGATGGGGGCGAACAGGCAACTACCCGCTCAACCCCAGCCACCCGGGCGGGAATGATGGACATTAGTGCCGACGAGGGCAGCGGATAACGTCCTCCGGGGATGTAGGCCCCGCAGTCCTTCACCGGAATGACCCGGTGGCCGAGATGTACCCCAGGCAGCACTTCCACTTCCAAAGGACGAATTGCTTCCAGTTGGGCTTGGGCAAACTTGCGAATTTGACTGGCTGCAAAGCGAAGGTCTTCTACCACCGAAGTCGGAACTGACTGATAAGCTTTGGCAATCTCATCAGCCGGTACTTGGATTTGAAGATCTTCTATACCATCAAATTTGTAGGAGAAGGCCTTTAAGGCAGCATCCCCTTCCCTTTTCACAGCAGTAATAATGTCCCGGACTACAGCTTGCAGGTTTTCCTGATTAACTTCGGAAATTGGCTTTGGCGCCTTGAGGTAATTTCGCATGATTACGCCTCCATCTCGATTTCATAAGAATTTTAACTAAACCATTGACATGCAAAAAGGGACTGCGAAAATTTCACAGCCCCCCTATCGCCTGGCCTCTGTAGGACTAAATAACGCTATTCTATTCGGCCAACCGCTATTAATTACTAGAGACTTATTCGACGATCTTTCTTAGATTCCTCCTTTTCAGTATAAATATTCTCAAACAGTTACGTCCGATTTTACAGGGTAGCTGACAACCCACCCATGGCCTTGGCTATATGCGGAAAGGTATTTTGAAGGCAAGGCCTTGCCGCAGCCGTTAATTAAATCGCTGGCTGCGGCAAGGCCTGATTGAGGTTAAAACAGCATCGAAGGACACAGGCTTGGCGCTCTGATGGTTGTCTACCCGCCTAGGTAGGCCCGCTGCACTTCCTCTTGGGCCGCGAGATCACTAGCCGCCCCCTCCAGGGCGATGTGGCCATTCTCCAGCACATATCCCCGGTGGGCAATGCTTAAGGCCATATGGGCGTTCTGCTCCACCAAAAGCAAGGTCGTTCCCTGGCGGTTAATGTTTACCAGCGCCTCGAAGACTTGCTCTACCAACACCGGCGAAAGCCCCAGGGAGGGCTCGTCCAGGAGCAGCAGTTTGGGCCGGGCCATCAGGCCCCGGCCAATGGCCAACATCTGCGCCTCGCCTCCGGAAAGGCTCCAACCCAGTTGGCTATGCCGTTCTTTGAGCCGGGGGAAAAGCTCATATACCCGGTCCAGGTCGGCATCTAGGGGAGCATTCCCCTTGCGCCAGGAACAAGCCCCTAGCTCTAGGTTCTCGTATACGGTGAGGCCGGGAAAGATCCGCCGTCCCTCCGGCACCAAGGCTATCCCCTGGCTCACCACCTCCTCAGTGCTGAGGCGGGAAAGGTCCTTGCCCATGAACATAATTTCGCCGGTGGTCTTTTTGACCAGCCGAGTAATCGACTTTAGGGTGGTGCTTTTCCCAGCCCCATTGGCTCCTACCAAGGTAACGATTTCCCCCTGGTTTACGGTTAAGTTGATGCCAAACAGGGCCTGGATGTTCCCATAAAAGGCGCTTACGTTTTTAAGCTCGAGCATGGGCCTGGCCTCCTTTGCCCAGATAAGCCTGGATAACCTCAGGATTATTGCGGATTTCTTGGGGAGGGCCCTCGGCGATTTTTTCACCAAAGTTCAGCACCGTTATCACATCCGCCACCGCCATAACCAAACGCATGTTGTGTTCCACCAATACTACCGTGATTCCTTGGTCCCTTACCCGCAGTATCAACTCGCTGAAAGTCTTGGTTTCGCTAGGGTTGAGGCCAGCCGCCGGTTCATCCAGGAGCAGGAGTTTGGGCTGCTGGGCCAGGGCCCGGGCAATCTCGGTCAGCTTAAGCTGGCCGTAGGAAACGTTCTTGGCCTTGACATTTTCCTTACCCTCTAGGCCCATGCTCTTGAGATACCTTTTGGCATCCTCCCGGGCCTGCCTTTCCTCAGCCAGAAATTTAGGCGTGCGCAAGATGGCCTGCCAGCTGGATTGTTTGAGCTGGATGTGGCGGCCAATCATGATGTTTTGGAGAATGGTTAGCTCCTTGAACAGCCGTACGTTCTGAAAGGTACGGGCGATGCCAAGATTGGCTATGGCATAAGAGGGAAGGCCAGTAATATCCTGTCCCTGAAAGAGGATCCGGCCCGAGGTAGGACGATAGAACCCGTCAATAATATTGAGCAGGGTAGTCTTGCCCGCCCCGTTAGGCCCAATGATGGCCCGGATCTCGCCCTCTTTTACCACTGCATCCACATTGTCGACGGCTTTGAGGCCGCCAAACTGCATGGTGACTTTTTCGATGGTTAGCAGTTCTCCCATCACAGACCCCCCATTCTAGCTGCAGTATCAGCTGCCCGAGTTGCTTCCTCCGGGGGCACCACAGTTTCTGGCTGCTGACGCTTAAACAACCGACCTAGCCGGCCTTCCTCTTGGAACAAGCTAGCTATACCTCCGGGCAAGAACAGCATTAACAAGATAATGCCTACCCCGTAAACTGCCATATAGTACTCTTTGAGGAAGCGCAGCCATTCCGGAACGAAGGTAAGGGCAAAGGCGCCAATGATGGGACCCCACACCGTGCCCGCGCCCCCAGCCAGAACCATAGTAAAGAAAACTATGGACTGATCGAAAGAGAAGTTGTCCGGACTGATATAGGTGAGCATGAAGGCGTATAGCGCACCACCTATACCACCATAGAAAGCGCTCAGCATAAAGGCCGTTACCTTAGTATAGGTAAGGTTGATGCCGCAGGCTCCAGCCGCCAGCTCGTCCTCGCGAATAGCCATAAAGGCTCGCCCTAGCTTCGAATTTTCAATGCAATAGGCCACTAAGGCCGCAATTACCAGGATTACCAACGCCAGATAATAGAAGCTAGTGTAGCTTTCAAAGGTAAGCGGCCCCAAGCTGGGGGAGGCGATCCCCTGTACGCCAGCCGGACCCTTGGTGAGGCCCACCCAGTTGATCATCACCAGCTGCAAAATGATACCAAAGCCGATGGTAGCCATGGCTAGGTAGTGACCTTTGAGCTTCAAAGCAGGAATGCCCAGGATCAAGCCAAAGATAGCCGCCACTATTCCCGCGGCTATTAGCGCCGGTAGGAAAGGTACGTGGAGGTCCACCGAGAGCAAGGCAGCGGTATAGGCTCCGATGCCAAAGAATCCAGCCTGAGCAAAAGAGATGTAACCAGTATAACCGTAGATATAATTTAGACCCAGGGCCACTATGCAGTTGATCAAGGCAAAGTCCAGCACCGAGCGGTAGTAGTCGCCTAAAAGCCAGGGAAAGATCCCGGCTATCAGCGCTACCGCCGCAATGACCAAATACTTGAGACTGGCTTTTGACTTCATCCGGCTCACACCTTTTCCGAGATTTTTTCCCCGAAGACTCCCTGCGGCAGGAACATCAGGATGAGAATCAATACTATAAACGCAAAGGCGTCTTTATAGATGGAAGAGATGTAGGCAGCAGCAAAGGTTTCCACCACGCCTATGAACAACCCGCCCAGAATGGCCCCGGGAATGCTTCCAAACCCACCAATTATGCTGGCACAGAAGGCTTTTAGCCCCAACGTACCGCCCATCTCTGGGGAGACGAAGTAGATGGGAGCCACCATAACTCCGGCCGCCGCCGCCAGCATGGAGCTATAAATAAAGGTGTAAGCAATCATTTTGTTAACCCGGATCCCCATCAAGGCTGCGGCTTCCTGGTCCTGGGCCGTAGCCTGCATCATTCTACCTAGGGGCAGCTTGTTAAAGAACCAGTACTGAAAGAGAACCAAAGCCACAGTAACCCCGAGGATGAGAAGGTTTTGGGGCAAAACATATACAGAGAATATCTTGATGCTTTGGTCGCCGAAGAGGCCGGAGAAGAATAGAGGCTGTGGGCCCCAAATTAACCGGGCCACGTTCTTTAAAAACACGCTCACGCCGATGGTGCAGACTATGACCGTGATAGCGGGTTTATCCCGCAGAGGATAGTACGCCACCCGTTGGAAGATGTAACCGAAACCGGCCATTAACACCAGCGAAAACAAGTAAGCCACAATGATAGGCAGGTGGAGGGAAAGTACCGCCGTGGCCGCCAAGAAGGTGCCGATCATGACCACTTCGCCCTGGGCAAAGTTGACCACGTTGACGGCGTTGACGATGAGCACGAACCCTAGGGCTACGAGCCCGTAGATGGAGCCCATAGCCAGCCCGTTGATCAGGAGCTGCGCCATTACTATATCTCCTTTCCAGGGGATGGTGGGGGCCGGCCGCCCAAGGGCGGCCGG
>JACIYF010000101.1 GCA_014360065.1 Clostridia bacterium
GGCTCCACATGGGCTCGCCAGCGATCCGTATGGCTCCCCCTCGCCCTTCGGCGGGGTTCCCGGCCAATTCGACCTCCTGTCTCAAGAGGCCGGCCTCGGACGTCCTGTCCTCGGCCCGCCTCCGGGCTCGGTCTCGCCGACGTCTCGCGAGGCTCGCCCAAAGTCGCCTTGCGCCAGCATCCTCGGCATTTTCATGCTTCTTTCGGATGCACCCCAGCTTTCCCCGCCGGAGCGCTGGCCCTCTACTCCGCCCAGCACTCAATTCACCAATCTATCTACCATGCATCGCCCGGTCAGGCGCTAAGCCATCCTTAACAAGTCCTACTCGCCTGCCGGCTGAGGGCTGGATCGCTTCCGGACTACCGCCCCGGCATCCCCCACTTGGTTTTTCACTAGCTGGTTATGCAGCCTGGGCGCAGGGGGCGCTCTTCTCCTAGCCCGGAGCCAGAAGGTTGATGCCGAAGTCCCTCAAGATTTGGTCCAAGGCTACCAACGGCAGGCCTACCACGTTGTAGAAGCAGCCATGGACTGCTTCCACCAGCAGAGCCCCCTTGCCTTGGATACCATAGGCTCCCGCTTTGTCCAAGGGCTCCCCGGTAGCCACATAAGCTTCAATTTCCCTGGCGCTCAGGCGACGAAATTTAACCCTGGTAACCTCCGCGTGCTGTCGCTCCCAACCAGAGCCAATATCCAAAACGCAAAGCCCGGTGATGACTTGGTGCTCTCGTCCGCTCAAGAGCCCCAGCATCCTCCGGGCTTCTCCCTCGCTTTTCGGTTTGCCCAGAACCTGATGGCCGATAGCTACTAAAGTATCGGCACCAATGACCAGCCCCGCCGGAAATCTTTTGGCTACCTGCTTAGCCTTGCGCCGAGCATTTTTTAGAGCTAGCTGAGTTGGCTCAAGGCTAGACAGCTCTAAATCATTAATCTCCTCCACGGAGCTAGGAACTACCTGAAAAGCCAATCCAATTTGCTCAAGCAATTGTTGCCGCCGCGGTGAGCTGGAAGCTAAAATAATCATCATCTAAAAGTCCAGGTCTCCTTGCTGCCGTACCAACCTTTTCCGGAACTCCAGGTTAAAGGTAAGAATCTCCAAATTGACCGAGAGATCTACGTTGCGGAGTTCAATATCCTTGGGAACCGATAATACGCAAGGGGCAAAGTTGAGAATGGCACGAATCCCAGCTCTTACCAAGGCATTGGCTACTTCCTGAGCACTATGGGCCGGAACCGCTACCACCCCGATTTGGGCCTGTTCGCGGGCCACCACTTCCGGCAACTCGTTCATGGCATATATGGGGATGCCATTGAGGCGGTGCCCAATCTTAAACCGGTCGTTGTCAAACATCCCTACCACATCGAATCCCCGTTCCCGGAAGCCACCATACATGCAGAGAGCCGTACCCAGATTGCCGGCCCCGACAATGACCACCGGCCACCTGTTGTTGAGCCCAAGGATTTTGATGATGTTGCGGTGGAGGTCCTTAACATTGTAACCTACCCCGCGGGTGCCAAACTCGCCAAAATAGGCCAGATCCTTGCGCACCTGGGCCGGGCTTACCCCTACCCCATCGGCAATTTCGCCCGAAGAAATGGTAGTAATGCCGCGCCGGTCAGCTTGGGATAGGTACCGGGAATAGACCGAAAGCCGGATTATGGTGGCCTCAGGTATCTTCAAGGCCTTCACTTGGATTCACCCCTTTCTTTCCACTTGCGATCACTTTCACTCTTTAATTCCACAAGTAATCTTAAAAACCTGCCGATAAAGCGTCAAGATCGAATTTTTGCTTTAGTACATGGGCTCTAGCGTCGGCTACCATATAAAAAGAGCCGGTAATCACCACCAGATCCCCGGGGCCGGCCACGGCCACAGCCTGATCCACCGCCTGAGCTACGTCAGCAATTGTATAAACTGGGGTACCGGAGCAAGCTTTAGCCTTGGCCATCTCCGCCAGGCTAGTCCAGTCCCCGGCCCGATAGCTATTGGGCTTGGTTACAATTACGACATCGGCCAGGGGCGCAAGCACCTCCAAGACCTTCTCTCTCTCCTTATCGGCCAGCATGCCAATAACCAGAATCAGGCGCTTATGGGGAAAATACCTGGAAAGCGCCGATCGCAGCGACTGGGCACCGCTGACGTTGTGAGCTGCATCGATCAAAAAAGAATACCCCTGGGGGGCCGGGATTAGCTCCAAGCGAGCCGGCCAGTGCACCTCCCGAACCCCCCGGTAAATGGCTTCCGGGGGAATCTCGGCCGGTAACAGCTTAAGGGCAACCAGAGCAGTAGCCAGGTTTAGGGCCTGGTGCTCACCCAAGAGAGGAAGCTCAAGGTTGGGGTAGGTCTGACCATCCACTTCCACATCCACGGTCTGAGCCCGCTTCCACCACCCCTTGATGTGCCAACGGGCGCAATCCTGCACCCGGTAAAGCCTAGCGCCAACCGCCCGGGCCTTGGCCTGCAAGATGGGGAGCACCCGGGCATCGCTGCTGGCAGTAACCACCGGACGGCCGGCTTTTATGATCCCCGCTTTTACCTGGGCAATCTCCTCCACCGTCGATCCCAGGTAGTCCATATGGTCCATGGCCACGTTGGTGATCACGGCCACCTTGGGATCGACAACGTTGGTGGAATCGATGGCGCCCCCCAGGCCCACTTCAATCACCGCGTAGTCCACCTGCTGGCGATAAAAGTATAGAAAGGCCGAAGCAGTGAGCACTTCAAACTCGGTGGGGTGTTCGTCGCCTTCCCGAACCATAGTCTCAAGGTACGGCCGTAGTTCCGTCAGCAGCCCCGCCAGCTCGGTCTCGCTGATGGGAACTCCATCGATAAGGAATCTCTCGGTATAGGAATGCAGGTGGGGGCTAGTAAAAAGAGCGGTGCGAAAACCGCTCTCCTTCAAGACTGAAGCCATGATAGCAGCTACCGAGCCCTTGCCATTGGTCCCACCAATATGGACACAAGCCAGCTCATGGTGGGGATTGCCTAACAGTTCCAACAGCCTTTCGATGCGCCCCAAACCAAAGTTCATTCCAAACTTAGTCAACTTGGTGAGAAACTCCATGGCCTCAGGGAAATTCATGGTCTCGCCTCCGCCGCCCAACTGCTAATCAGGCCTAACCGCCTGCTAATGGCCTCTTTCTTGCCCACAAGCTCCTCCGCCTTAGCCTTCTCCTTAGCAACTACCTCGACTGGAGCTTTGGACAAAAAGTCGGGATTAGCCAGCTTGCGTTTGGCCGCCGCCAGATCCTTTTCCAAAGACCTAAGCTCCCGGGCCAACCGTTCTCGTTCTTTCTCGATATCTATGGTGCCTTTTAGAGGTAAGTAGACCTCGGCCCCGGCGGCCACGCCCACGATGGCTTGGGACGGCTTCTGCCCCCCATCGGGCGAAACCACAGTAATGGGGTCGGCCCAACCAAGCTCAGCCACGTAGCCCTGATGGGCGGCCAACAAAGATTTAGCTCGCTCATTTTTGGGCATCAGCACTAAGGGCAGCTTCCGCCCTGGGGGCAGGGCAAATTCCGCCCGCAGGTTGCGGTAAGTGCGGATGATGTCCATCAAAACCGCCATATCCTCCTCGGCCTGCGGGTCCAGGAGCTCAGCCTCCGGCTCCGGCCAAGGAGCAGCCATGATGCTTACCCCCTCATGGGGAAGCTTCTGCCAGATCTCTTCCGTCAGGAAAGGCAAGAACGGATGCAAGAGTTCCAGGGTATGCTTGAGCACGTACCAGAGCACCAACTGGGTGGTTCGCTTCTCAGCCTCGTTCTCGCCATAGAGGCGCGGCTTGGCCAGCTCAATATACCAGTCACAGAACTGGTTCCAGAAGAACTCGTAAAGGAGGTCGGCAGCATTGCCGATCTCATAAGCTTCCAGCGAAGCCGTAACCTCCTGGGCCACCCGGGCAAAACGACTGAGAATCCACCGATCAGCCAAGGTATACTGAGGCTTTATATGGCCCGGCTCAAAGCCGTCTAAGTTCATCAGCACGAAGCGAGAGGCGTTCCAGATTTTATTGGTAAAGTTGCGCGCCCGTTCCAGCCGCTCCTGGCGAAAACGCAGGTCGTTGCCAGGAGTATTGCCAGTTACCAGGGTCAGGCGCAGAGTATCGGCGCCGTATTCTTGAATGACCTCGATGGGATCGATGCCATTTCCTAGTGACTTGGACATTTTCCGGCCCTCAGCATCTAGTACTAGGCCATGGATCAAGACATCGGAAAACGGCTCCTGCCCGGTAAATTCAAGCCCCATAAAGATCATCCGCGCCACCCAGAAGAAAATGATGTCCCGGCCAGTAACCAAGACCGAAGTGGGATAAAAATGCCCAAGCTCGGGAGTCGAGTCTGGCCAGCCTAGGGTAGAAAAGGGCCATAGGGCAGAGCTAAACCAGGTATCCAGGACATCTGGGTCCTGGACTAAATCTTTACTCCCGCAGTTGGGGCAGCGCTCAAGATCGATCCGGCTAGCAGCTTCCCGGCCGCACTCCTGGCAATACCAGACAGGAATGCGGTGGCCCCACCACAGCTGGCGGCTAATGCACCAGTCGCGAATATTTTCCAGCCAGTTGATGTAGAGTCGGGTGAACCTTTCGGGCACAAAACGGATCTTGCCCTCTTTGACCGCCTGTATGGCCGGCTCCGCCAGCGGCTTCATGCGCACAAACCACTGCTTAGAGACTAAGGGCTCAATTACGGTGTGGCAGCGGTAGCAATGGCCCACCGCGTGCATGTAGTCTTCGATCTGGGTAAGGGAGCCGATGGCTTGGAGATCTTCTACGATCTTCCGGCGGCATTCATACCTATCCATTCCCGCATAGGGCCCTGCCTCCTCCGCCATGGTGCCATCCCAGTTGATGACCCGCACCTGGGGCAAATGGTGGCGCTGGCCCATTTCAAAATCGTTGGGATCATGGGCCGGGGTTACCTTGACCGCCCCGGTGCCAAAAGAGGGGTCGACGTAGGCATCGGCGATGACAGGGATGCGCCGGCCCACCAGTGGAAGAATGAGGGTTCTTCCGACTATATCCCGGTACCGCTCGTCCTCCGGGTGCACCGCCACCGCCGTATCCCCCAGCATAGTTTCCGGTCGGGTGGTGGCTACTTCCACGTAGCCCGGCCCGTCGGCAAAGGGGTAGCACAGGTGGTATAGGTGACCGGGGGTATCCTCGTGGTCTACTTCAATATCGGATATGGTGGTATGGCATTTGGGGCACCAATTGATGATATAGTTGCCCCGATAAATCAGCCCCTTTTCGTAAAGGCGGACAAATACTTCCCGCACCGCCCGGGAGCAGCCCTCATCCATAGTAAACCGCTCCCGGCTCCAGTCGCAGGAGCACCCCAGCAGCTTCAGCTGGTTGACAATCCGGTTGCCGTACTCATGCTTCCATTGCCAGACTCGCTCCAGGAACTTCTCCCGGCCCAGGTCTTCCTTCTTGAGACCTTCCTTGGCCAGGTTCTCTTCTACCCGAGCCTGGGTGGCAATGCCGGCATGGTCGGTGCCCGGCACCCACAGGGCGTTGTACCCTTGCATGCGCCGCCAACGGATCAGGATGTCCTGTAAAGTATTATTGAGGGCATGGCCCAGGTGTAAAGACCCAGTAACATTGGGGGGCGGGATGACCATGCTGAAGGGTCGGCCCTCCTCATCCACCTCAGCCCGAAACAGTCGGTGGTCCATCCAATACTGATACCATTTTTGTTCTACCTGGTGTGGATCATAGGTAGTGCTAAGTGAGCTAAGCGGCTGCAAAACTATCCCCTCCACTAATAAAAGGGACCTTTCGCTTTAAGGGCGAAAGGTCCCGCGGTACCACCTTATTTCCCCAAACCCGTCGATAGTCCATCCGACCCGCCTGACTGGCCTGGACCCAGCTTGACCCGGCTCGACCCTACTCGGCCAATTTATTTAGCCTGGCCCGGCCCAGCTTACCCAGCCCGGCCCGGACCGGCACAGCGCGGTAGCCGGTAACGAGCAGCCACCACTACGGGGTTTGGGCTTTATGGACGATAACGCATCCTGGCGGTAGCAGTTGGTTCCCGGGCCCAAAGGCCTGGGCTTGGCTGCTACGGCTCCCGGGCGACCTTCACCTTTAGGGAAAACCAGGAAACCTTGCAGCCGCCGGCGGTAGGTTCAAAACCTACCGTCCCGGCAGGTCTCCCTCTCTCAGGCTCCTGAAGGCTACTCCTCCCGATCCTTGCCGGTAAAAGCCCCTAGGGGCTATATTTGCTCTTAATCTTAGCTTTCCCAAATTCCCTTGTCAACTACCAGACGTTCCCTAAATTTCCTGGCTGCAAGGCCCAGCGCTAAGACTCCGATAGGCATATAAATCCTTGCTCAGAAAAATGTTTGTCAAAAGCAAAGGCTTTTTTGATGCCCAGATGCCGCATGGTGGTAAAGCTGGTGCAATCAACCAGACTCAAATTGCTCCGGTTAGCGGTGAGGAGAGCATTGGTTACCAAAAAGTCACTCGCTTCGGAGCTTGGGGTAGACCAGGAAGTGGGAATATTGCCGGAGCCAAGCCAGGCATGGGCCAGGCCTCGGCTGGCTTTTAGACAGCTTCGTTTATGGGAGATGCGCCAGCGAACTGACTTTTGTAAAGGTCAGCATAAAAGCCGCCCAAGGCCAAGAGTTCGGCATGGGTACCCTTTTCGACAATGCTGCCGTCATTCATCACCAGGATCAGGTCAGCATCGCGAATGGTAGACAGCCGGTGGGCAATGACAAAGCTGGTTCTCCCCCTCATCAGATTGGCCATGGCCTTTTGAATCTGCACCTCGGTCCTGGTATCCACGCTGCTAGTTGCTTCGTCCAGGATAAGGATGGCCGGATCAGCAAGTATGGCCCTGGCAATGGTCAAAAGCTGCTTCTGCCCCTCAGAGATACTGGAAGCCTCTTCGTTGATCACGGTGTTATAGCCGTGAGGAAGAGTTCTAATGAAGTGGTCGGCGTGGGCAGCTCGGGCCGCCCGAATGATCTCTTCGTCAGTAGCCCCTTCCCGGCCATAGGCAATGTTGTCCCTGATGGTACCGTTAAAGAGCCAGGTATCCTGCAGCACCATTCCAAAAATGGTCCGCAAATCCCCGCGCCTTAAGTCCCGAATGTCAACCCCATCGATGGTGATCTTGCCGCCACCAATTTCGTAGAAACGCAGCAATAAATTGACCAGGGTAGTCTTGCCGGCGCCAGTGGGACCCACGATAGCAACGGTCTGTCCTGGTTTAACGTCGATGTTCATGTTTTTAATCAGAGGAACCCCTTCCTTGTAACCGAAGCGAACGTTTTGGAACTTGACTCGGCCCCGGGGAATGGGGATTACCTTGGCATCATCCCGATCAGGAATCTCTTCTTCCTCATCTAAGAGTTCAAACACCCTTTCCGCCGATGCCACGGTTGACTGGATGAGATTGGCAATGTTGGCAGTTTGGGTGATGGGCTGGGTGAACTGTTTGGAATACTGGATAAAGGCTTGAACATCACCGATTTCAATGGTTCTTTTGGTTACCATGATCCCGCCCACCACGCAGACGATTACATAGCCAATGTTATTGAGGAAGTTCATCAGCGGAAAGATGATTCCGGAGACAAACTGAGATCTCCAGGTAGCCGCATAAAGCCTTTCATTGATGGCGTTGAACTTGCTGATGGCTTCATCTTCATGGCCAAAGGCCTTGACTATCTGATGCCCGGTATACATTTCTTCCACGTGGCCGTTGAGCTCGCCCAGCTGCTTCCACTGCTCGGTAAAGTATTTCTGGGAGCGGCTGATGATAGCCCTGGTTACCAAGAAGCTGGCAGGCAGGATCAACGCACAGACAAGGGTCAAAAGAGGGCTAATGGTGAGCATCATCACCACTATCCCCACCAGCGTCACTACGGCCGTGATGAGCTGAGCTATAGTCTGTTGCAAGGTACTGGCGATATTGTCCACGTCATTGGTTACCCGGCTCAGGATTTCTCCATGGGTACGGGAATCAAAGAATTGCAAAGGGAGGCGGGAGAGCTTTTCGTCCACCTCCCGGCGCATACGGTAGACAGTGTCCTGGGCCACGGCCGCCATTATATATTGCTGGATAAAGTTGAAAAGGGCGCTGAAGATATAGAGCCCTCCCAGGATCGCCAATACGTGCCATATATAGGCAAAATCCACCCCGGCGCCGGGCACCCCTTTAATTTTCATCATCAGCCCTTCAAAGAGCTTGGTGGTAGCTTTACCCATGATCTTGGGGCTAAGGATGCTAAAGGTGGTGCTCAAGGCCGCCATTATCAATACCGCTACCAACTTAAATTTATGGGGCATCAAGTAGCCGGTCAGCCTTTTCACCGTGCCCCGGGAATCCTTAGCCTTCTCCGCCGGCATGATCATGGGAGGGCCACCCCGGTGGCTTCTCCCCATCATCCTTCCCGGCCCAAAACCGGGTCGAAAGTCCCGCTGTTCCTGGCTCATGCTATCTCACCCTCCGCAAGCTGTGAGGCCATGATTTCACGATATACCTTGCAATCCTTGAGCAGCTGCCTGTGGTTGCCGATCCCCGCTATCCGGCCCTCATCGAGAACAATTATTTGGTCGGCGTCCATCACCGTGCTCACCCTCTGAGCAACAATTAGCACGGTGGAGTCAGCCGTCACCTCTTTGAGGGCTGCCCGTAACTTGGCATCGGTCTTAAAGTCAAGGGCTGAGAAACTGTCGTCAAAAATATAGATCTCGGGCCTCCTAACCAAGGCTCGGGCAATGGCAAGACGTTGCTTCTGCCCTCCCGAGAGGTTGGTTCCGCCTTGGGAAATCTCAGCATCAAAACCTCCCTTGCCCCCCAAGATGAATTCGGTGGCCTGGGCAATCTCAGCGGCGCGGGATACCTCTTCATCAGTGGCATCCTTCTTGCCGTATCTGATATTGTCCGCGATAGTGCCAGTAAAGAGTATTGCTTTTTGGGGAACAAAACCAATCTTGGTCCTGAGGCTGGCCTGAGACTGATCCCTTACATCTACACCGTCAACCAGAATGCTGCCGCTATCGACATCGTAAAAGCGGAGAATCAGATTGACCAGGGTCGACTTCCCGGAGCCGGTACCGCCGATGATAGCCGTGACTTGGCCAGGTTTAGCGGTAAAGGACATGTCGCTAAGAACCGGCTGCTCGGCACCCGGGTAACTAAAGGTGACATTCCTAAATTCGATGTATCCCCGTCGGTCACTGGGGTTGGTGGCCAGGTCCGGATCCTTAATTTCCGGCTCAATTTCCAACACCTGGGCAATCCTCTCGGCCGAAGCGAAGGCACGAGGTATCATCACGAATAGGATCGAAACCATCAGCAATGAAAACATGATCTGCATGGCATACTGCAAGAAGGCCATAAGAGCACCCACCTGCATCTCCCCGTTGTCGATACGGATCCCGCCAAACCAGATGATGGCGATGGTGGTGAAGTTCATAACCAGCATCATAACTGGCATCATGGCCGCCATGATGCGATTCACCCGGATAGCAGTGGAAGTCAGTTCCTGGTTGGCGGCATCAAAACGTCGCT
>JACIYF010000102.1 GCA_014360065.1 Clostridia bacterium
GCGTTTTTCCCGGTGCACAGGCCTATCATAGAGCATATCCGGCAGGGCACCGTCAGCGGATTGACCGGCGGGTGCAATGGCCCGATAGGGGAGGCGGTCTCCTCGGGCCTCCTTCCGCAACCGGTGGTATTCAGGAGCCATGGAGGCAGAGCCAGGGCGCTGGAAGAAAAATCCCTGAAGGTGGACGTTTCCTTTATTGCGGCTGCTTCCGCTGACCGCTACGGAAATCTTTCCGGCCTGGGCGGAGGGTCGGCCTTTGGGTCCCTGGGGTATGCAAAGGTCGATGCGCTAGCGGCAGAAAAAGTTATCGGAGTTACGGACTGCTTGAGCTCATCTCCCTTAAAGCGAGTAAGTATACCGGGTGAGAAGGTGGACTGGATAGTCACGGTCGACAGCATAGGCGAGCCGTCAGGAATCGCGACCGGAAGCCTTTCGGGAACCCGCGACCCGGTCAGGCTGGAAATGGCAAGGCTGGCCGCCGAAGTTGCAAAGGCTTGCGGGGTTCTCAGGGACGGCATGTCGATGCAGTGCGGGTCAGGAGGCGCCACGCTTGCCGCGGCGGGATTTGTCGGCAGCATCATGAAGGAGAAAGGCGTAAAAGGAAGTTTTGCGCTGGGCGGGGTGACCAGCTATCTGGTGGGGCTGTTGGAGCAGGATCTGTTCGATGTGATCCACGATGTCCAAACCTTTGATGCCGGCGCGGTGAGCTCTTTGGTCAAGAATGAGAATCACGTGGAGATATCAGCAGCCCAGTATGCGAGCATGCACCGGTCTGCCCCGCTTGTGGCATTCCTCGACCTGGCATTCCTGAGCGCCCTTGAGGTCGATGTACACTTCAATGTTAACGTAATAACGGAGACCGATGGGGTGATCCGGCACGGCATGGGCGGGCACCCTGATGTAGCGCAGGGAGCGCAGCTCACGATAGTAATTGCTCCCCTGGTACGAGGCCGGGTGCCGGTTGTCCAGGAGCGCGTTACTACTGTTTGTACTCCTGGAGAACACGTAGATGTTCTGGTAACGGACCACGGCATTGCAGTGAATCCGGCGAGGCCGGAAATCAAAGAGGACCTGGTTCATGCCGGGCTGCCTGTGGTCGACATCCATGATCTCAAGAAAAGAGCAGAAGAGATCAGCGGAAAGCTTGACCCCATCAGGTTTACTGACAGAATCGTGGCCATTGTCGAGGATCCTTACGGTAATATCACTGATAAGATCTGCCAGATTGAGCAGGACAACTAGCCTGGCAGGCGCGCTGCCGTGATCGGGCACTAAAATTTTTCGAGGTGATAGCGGTGGAAAGAATGAATAGGGTTTTCGAGCTGCTGCCGGAGCTGAACCTTATCGGCGATCACAGTCTGCGGGAAGGAGCGGCTCGCGCATGGGTACGGGCCTGGGAAATGTCGAAGTGGGGTGACCTGGCTCAGGTTCCGTTCAGTCCTAAAATAGGTGAAAAGCCTTCGCTTGTGGAGCATACGCGGGCTGTGACCCAGACTGTTGTAGGCTACGTGGATAGGGTGAATGAGGACAGAAAAGCAGAAATAGACACTGACATCCTGGTAGCTGCTGCCATCCTTCACGACGTGTGCAAGGTGCTGGAGTCAGAGCCGGCCGACGGTGAGCCAGGAAAATCCCAAGTTGGGGAACTCATAACCCACGGAGTCATGAGTGGCTTTCTGGCTTGGGAGCAGGGCCTGCCGTTGCGGCTCGTGCACCTGCTTTTGACCCACACTCCCCAGTCGAAGATGGCACCTCGGTTTCTTGAGGGGGTACTTCTGCGGCACGCAGATCTTCTGGATGCCGATTTTCGTTACTTCAGTGCCGGGTTTCAGCCAATCTTCTCCTAGCCGGACATAAATAAATCTGCCTCTACCTTCAGCTGCTTGCGGCCGGTACGGGAAGTGCCGCAGCCGATCCCTGACCGGCCGCTTGCTTATATGATACCAGTTCTGCGGCAGGCCCTTTGCAGCCTTTGTCAGGTTGGGGGCGCGGGATCTCACCTTTAAAGGGCCAGGGTCGGGCCTCCTTGGGGATGCTAATCACACCCTTGGGGGTCAATAGCTGGCGCTGGATGTTTATGGGCCGCTCCCTAGAAGATGGCGCATAATACCTGCCGTTGCCAGGGAGGACAAGTTCATAAAAAGTTCACAGAAAAACGCAAGCAAGTATAGTACAATACCCACTAAGGTTGACTATGCATCTATCTGCACAAGATCTAGCTCATGGGGGGACAAGAAATTGCAGCCTGATATTCCTGCTTCGGTCCCTGGGTGGAAGAAACGGTGGCTATGGGTGTTGCTTGTCGTAGCAGTCGCAGTTGCCGGCGTTACTCTATGGATGGTCAGGTCCCAGTCACCTCGGCCTCAAGCATCGGGTAACGTCAGGCTGGTTACGGCGGAAAGAGGAACGGTTGTAGAAACCGTGTCCGCCAGCGGCAACGTCCTGCTTGACCACCAAGTGACGGTTTCGGCCTCTAGAAAAGTTTTGGAGATACTGGTGAAGCCAGGTGATCAGGTCAAGGCCGGGCAAACCATTGCCAAGCTCGATAGTTCTGACTTGGAGCTCCAACTGGACCAAGCTAAAGCAGAGCTAGAGGCAGCGGAGGCTAGCTTAAGACAGGCCCAAATCTCATCTGCTGGCGGTGCAGCTGGATCCCATAACCAGGGACCTGAGGCGTCTAACCTGGTCCAACTGCAGAATAATGTCAAGAAGGCCCAGGCTGAGGTAGATGTCATAGAGGAACAGATAAAGCAGTGCTCGGTTGAGGCGCCCATAGCCGGAACTGTCCTCCAGACCGCACAGTTCGGCCAGACCTCAGCAACGCAAGGAGCGGAAGGAGCCGTGACCGGCGGGTCACCGTCAGCTGGGTCAGGCGGCAGCAGCTCTGGAATGATTGCAGTGATTGGCGATATGCGGAAAGACGGGTTCTTAGTCCAGGCTCAGATCAATGAGATGGATATTTCTAAAATAAAAGCAGGCCAAAAAGCTTCTATCCAGGTACCGGCCTTGCCTGGCGAAACCTTTACTGGAAAAGTCCAGACCATTTCCCTCTTGGCTTCCAATCAGGGCGGCGTGGTTACCTACCCGGTGGCCATCAAGGTTGATGACAGCAAAGGTAAACTCTTGCCCGGGCTTTCATGTTCAGTGACTATTGAGACTGGCCGTCGCGACAACGTCTTGACCCTGCCAGTTGAAGCCATTGCTAGCCAGGGGAACCAAGTTGGGGTATGGATGCGAACAGCTACTGGCGAGGAGTCTCGGACGGCTCGCGGTTCATACCGGTTCGTTCCTGTGAAGGTGGGCCTTTATGGAGACCAGAAGGTGGAAGTGACAAGTGGCCTTAAGGAAGGGGACGTAGTGGCCGTGCTGGGGACGGTGAGCAGTACCACTGCCGCCTCAAATAACCAGCCTGGTCCTGGACTGTTCAGATTCTGGACCGGCAGCCCCAACCGCCAGCAACTTGGGCGTCAGGGAAGAGGGGATACTGGTGGAGGTATGTGAGTCCGGCTCCAACTTGGTGGTGTTCGAACACGTATGGAAGACGTATGCCCACGGCGCCAGCCCCGTGAATGCAGTTCAAGACCTCTCTTTTCGCATAGACCAGGGGGAATTCGTGGCCATCATGGGTCCCTCGGGGTCTGGTAAATCTACTACCTTACACCTGCTTGGATTCCTGGACCGGCCCAGCCAAGGCCAGATTTTCTGGCAAGGAAGCGACGCTTCTAGGTTATCGGAGAATAGCTTGGCCCGCCTGCGAAACCAGGCCATCGGCTTTGTGTTTCAGAGTTTCAACCTTTTGCCTCGCATGAGCGTGCTGGAAAACGTGGAGCTTCCCCTCAAGTACGGAAGTTTCAAGCCGAAAGAACACCGAGCCAGGGCCTGGGAAGCCTTGCGCTTGGTAGGGCTAGAAAAAGAGGCTTTCCGAAGGCCCAATCAGATTTCCGGCGGGCAACAGCAGCGCGTAGCCATTGCTCGGGCTCTGGTAACCGGAGCCAAAATGATTCTAGCTGATGAGCCCACCGGCAACTTGGACAGCAAATCCAGCCAGGACATCATGCAGCTTTTTTCTCATCTCAACCGGGACATGGGCTGCACCATTGTATTGGTAACCCATAACCCAGAAGTAGCATCATGGGCGCGCCGACAGCTATATTTTCGCGATGGTCGCTTAGTGGCCGACACCTCGTCAGAGCAATCGGCAATCTGCTGAAAAAAGCATAGGAAGAGGGGAGAGAATTGGTCCGGCTCTGGCAAAACTTGAATTCAGCTTGGAAGAGCCTTGGGAACAATCCGTTGCGGACGCTGCTAACCATGTTAGGGGTTATCATTGGGGTGGCCGCGGTGATCACCCTTACCTCATTAGGGGAAGGCGCCTCTCGATCAGTTGCTTCCAGCATCCAAGGATTGGGCAGCAATCTGCTAATGATAACCCCTGGGGAAATGCGCCAAGGCAACTTAAGCTTTGGATCGGGTTCGGGCCGGAGCCTCACTATGGATGACTGCGACTACCTAACTGCTGTTGTACCCGAGCTTGTAGCCGTAGCACCCCAATCCACAACTCGGTCTCGTCTGGTCTGGCAAAGGAACAACTATCAAGCCCAGGTGGTGGGAAGTACTCCAAGCTTGGTCCAGGTGCGGGACTTGTCTCTGGTTGAGGGCCGGTTTTTCACTGCCCTCGAACTGGAGCGGGCAAGTAAAGTAGCCGTAATCGGACAGGGGATAGTGGATAGCCTCTTTGGCGGATCCAACCCTCTAGGTCAAACCATCTACGTGGATGGCCTACCCTTCAAAGTCATAGGCGTTCTTGCCCCATCTACTGGCGCCGGTTTCATGAGCTTTGACGACCAGCTAATAATCCCAATCACTACCCTAGCTAGAGCGCTTACCGGTCAGGAATTTCTGTCCAGCATCTATGCTTCTGCTGCGGCCAGCGTTGATGTCAACCTGGTACAAGCCAAGGTGGAACAGGCACTTCGGGCCTCACACCACTTGCGGGTCGGAGAGGCAAATGACTTCACCTTGGCAACCCAGCAGGCGATTCTGAACACGATGAATCAAGTAGTAAGCACTTTGACGCTCTTTCTCGGCAGCATAGCTGCTATCTCGCTGGTGGTAGGTGGTATAGGCATCATGAACATCATGGTGGTGGCCGTCACCGAGCGTACCAGAGAAATCGGCCTCCGCAAAGCCTTGGGAGCTACTTCCCGAGATGTTCTTTTCCAATTTCTCACTGAGGCCGGACTCATCAGCCTATCAGGCGGTGTCATAGGCATAATCTTGGGCTGGGGTGCTAGCTCTCTGATCGGGGGTACCATAAGCGTCCGACCGGTTGTCAGCCCGGCTTTCGTTTTGCTGGCTAGTGGTTTTTCGTTGTTGGTAGGCATCATCTTTGGCGTATACCCGGCGTACCGTGCCTCGAGGCTTAACCCCATCGACGCTCTGCGCCACGAATGAGCAGTTCAAATCATTACAATACCTGGCGCATGGGCTTTGCTGCCAGGTCTGGGCTGGAGAATTGAGTGCTGGGCGCCAGAGGGCGAGGGAGAGCCATACCGATGGCTGGCGACGCCCTGGGAACCAGTGCCAGCAGCCCCAGCATGGGAAATGTTTTGAAAGCAGTTCCAATTAAGAATGGAGGTCTTGGTCATGGCACAAATTGCTCCCGAGCCGAATTATAGCCGACGGCGAAATTGGCTGTGGATCCTAACAGTAGTTGTAGCCGTAATTAGCGGTATGGTGGGCGGAGTGGCAATCCTGGCCCTGGCCCCTTCCGTGCGCGGAGGGACGACCAGTCCTGCTCCGCAGGGAATCCCCCTCAACCCGCTCCCCACTGCCAGCGTAGAAACTTCAGGAGTTAGGGCCATTGCCGAGAGGGTGGGTCCGGCGGTGGTGGGCATAACCAGTTACCAGGGCCGGGACTTTTTTGGCAATCAGGATGTGGCTTCTGGCAGCGGCGTCATCTTTGACGCCGCCAACGGCTATATAGTCACCAACAACCACGTGGTGGCCGGGGCCACCCGCCTGTCCATACGGGTGGATCAAAATCACGAGTATGAGGGCAAAATAGTAGGCGCCGATGCCGACAGCGATCTGGCCGTGGTTCAAATCCAGGCCCCGGATGTGGCAGCCTTAAAGTTGCCTCAGGTTCAGTTTGGCGATTCCGACAAGATCAAAGTAGGCGATCTGGTGGTAGCCATAGGTAATCCTTTGGGTGACCAATTTGCGCGCAGCGTTACTATGGGGGTCGTAAGCGCCCTCAACCGCGAAATTACAGTTCAGACCAGCAATAACCGGGAAGTTACTTTGCGGGTATTGCAGACCGACGCGGCCATCAATCCCGGCAACAGCGGCGGGGCTTTGGTTGATGCCCAAGGCCAAGTTATCGGCATCAATAGCGCCAAGATTGCTGTTCAAGGGGTTGAAGGGATGGGGTTTGCCATTCCCATCAATGATGCTCGACCGATCGTCCAGCAGCTGCTGCAAAATGGACGGGTAATTCGTCCCTTCCTAGGAATTTACAATTACCAGGAGATCAGCGAACAGGCTTCTAAGTGGTCTGGGTACCCCCAAGGAATTTACGTGGGCGGCGTCTTTCCAGGCGGGCCCGCCATGAAAGCGGGCATGAAGGAGGGGGATGTCATTGTGCAGATCGGCCAGCAGCCGATCCGGACCGCCGCTGACCTGCGCAATGCACTTCGCCAGCTCAAAGTTGGCGATACCATCAAAGTAACGGTAGTGCGGGATAACAAGCGCTTGGAACTCAATGTGACCTTGGGGGAAATGCCGCTAGATTGATTTGTCTGTGCATCTTGCCTTTCCTAAAGCAGTGTTTATAGCTGAGATGGACTGGCTGCTGGGGTCTAAGATGATAAGGCCACGGTCAGGATTTTCAACTGACGTGACATAAACTAGTGCCCTACCGGTGCCTGTATGGTTATCCCGTCAGCGGGGTAACTCCGGCTCTCCATTGCTAGCCTGGTTTAGTTCCTCCCAGGCCTTTTGTGCCCACTCTGGGTCTTTGAGGAGGGCTCGACCGATGCCCACCAGGTTGGCCAGACCCTGGCGAATTATGCGGTCGGCAAACGCTGCTCTCTTGATGTCCCCAGTCACCATTACCGGGACCTTAACCACTGGTTTTATGGCCTCGGCCAGGTACAGGAAGAAGCCCTCAGGGCCGTACGTCAGGTAGCCGCAGAGGCCACCAGAAAGATCGATCGCATCGGCGCCGGCGTTCACTAGTAGGGATGCGGCCTGACGACTGTCCTCGGGGGTAGTACCTCCAGGCATCCGATCATCGGCTCCCAAGCGATAGAAGATAGGGAAATCCGGTCCCACGGCTTCTCTGACGGCACGCACCACTTGCAAGGGAAAGCGCAGCCTTTGAATACATCATCAGAACCCAGGCAGAAGTAGAGGAATTGTTGCTTGCCCTGGTCCAAGAAGGGGCAGGAGATGGAGAGTCGAGCCTGGGACTTACTAGCCCAGCAGTTACTGCCGAAGGTCAGGCCAGCTCTCTCGCCGCGGGGTGTATCCTGTGCGGGCTCTGCATTAGGATTTGCAGGAAAGTTGGCAAGAACCGCCTTACTTTTTTGGGGAAGGGGAAAAACCTGCAAGTAGGGCTGGTTCCAGGAGACAGCGAGGCAACTACTTGCGGTCGGTGCAGAGCTTGCCGGCGTATTTGCCCTACTGGATTTATTGCTCCTGATGCCCAGCAAGCCTTTACGGCCAGGTTGTATAGGTAACATCGGCCATTAACCTGTGATCGCGGCGTGTTGATGGGGCGCTGTCATGTATGTTATCATCTTGCCCGTGCGGATAAGGGTGCGGGTTAGTTAGAAGGCTTCCAGAAAAGGCCAGGCGGTACTGGTAATATTGGTTAAGCTACAGGGAGGAAATTCTCATGCAACTTGACGACATAGTAATTTCCCGAGCTATTATCCAGCGCTACACAGAAGAATTGCTCAACTACCTGGAAAGCGATGTCGCCATCGTAGGGGCCGGGCCATCTGGCCTTGCTGCTGCCTATTATTTGGCTCGAGTCGGCCGGAAGGTTGCGGTCTTTGAGAGCCGGCTGAGCGTCGGCGGTGGTATGTGGGGTGGCGGCATGATGTTTAACCAGATTGTAGTGCAGAAGCCGGCCAAAGCTATCCTAGATGAGCTGGGCATTCGGTCTCGGCCTTTCACAGAGGGGTATTACACGGCTGATTCAATAGAGGCTACTACTACCTTGGCCTCCCAAGCGGTTAAAGCTGGAGCGAAAATATTCAACTTGGTGGCAGCGGAGGATGTTTTGGTACGAGGCGAGCGGGTGGCGGGTCTGGTGCTGACCTGGAGCGCGGTACAGTTGGCTAAGCTTCACGTTGATCCGCTAGGAGTCCGGTCAGATTTTGTGATCGATGCTACCGGACATGAATGCCGGGTAGTACATATGGTACAGGACAAGCTTCGGGCCCCGCTCTTGACTCCCAGCGGCCGCATCGAGGGGGAGCGAAGCCTTTGGGCCGAGGTGGGGGAGCCCGCCATTCTTAAGAACACCCGCGAAGTATACCCCGGCCTTTATGTGGCCGGGATGGCTGCCAACGCTGTGTTCGGAGATCACCGCATGGGCCCAATTTTCGGGGGAATGCTGCTTTCGGGGCAAAAGGTGGCCCAGTTGATCCTTGCTTGTTTTGGATGCGGTAGCTAGGTGTTTATTCCTGTTCTTCCCTAAAAGAACAAGACCACTGCTAGGGCTTGCTCTCCCCCAATGTTACTGAGCCTGCTCGCAGGTGCAGGCTTGCCCCTGTTTAGTTTAAAGACCATGATTGGGGTGGGGGCACACTGTGCGAGTGCCGCCACCCCAAGGGTAAGGCGCGCACCAGCCCAGTAGCACGATACCGGAGTCGCTATGGAGGTGATGTACAGGTAGGGTGGCGCGGTTTTTTGCATAAACCCTTCCAGACTGGGCAAGAAGAGGCTAGGCTTGTGAGGCAGGATAAGTTAGCTTGTAGTTGACCAAGGATATGGCCTGCGGCAGAACCCTGCAAGCTGAACCTGCCGCAAGCTATAGGAGACTGTCAACGCAAGCTAGCTTGCATTCCTGGCCAGCTGATGATTATCTGCCGTCTCTAGTCGCTCTTTCCTACTCGATGCGCAGCTATCTCTTATTAGAATCCCGAACTAGTGTTAAACCACCGTCTATTTGCCCCTAAACTGCCGGCGCTCTTTATCCGAAAGATGTTACTGTAGTACCATTAATGGCTGGTATAAGCCACGGGCAGTTCGTATAGAGAAGAAGGTGGGGGAGAGAAACCTCTTTCCGGCGTTTCCCGCAGGTGTTTCCATACCCTGCGGAGAGGGTTGGTTGGGGTTGCTCGGTTGCCATGCGGTTTTCCACGCAGATACTCGTTCTGAACGTTAAAGACAATCTATTACTTATCCGATCGGGGGGGGGGG
>JACIYF010000103.1 GCA_014360065.1 Clostridia bacterium
ATGGTTGGCCCCACAATATCTGTGGGATTAATACTCCCGGCAGCAACTCGAATGCCTATGATGGTTGCCGGCAAGAGAGTAACGCACGAGGTATTGATGGCAAGAAAAGTGCACATCGCATCGCTGGCTTCGTCTTTGGATAGATTCAACTTTTGTAGCTCTTGCATTGCCTTGAGTCCAAAGGGGGTAGCAGCATTGCCTAGACCTAGGGCATTAGCGCTGATATTCATTGCCATAGCACTTACAGCTGGATGGTCCGGAGGAACCGAGGGAAATAGCAGCCGAGTGAAAGGCCGGAGTGCCCTTGCTATTAGTTGCATTAACCCGCCCTCTTCTGCAATGCGAAGAAGGCCTAGCCATAATGCCATTACACCTACTAACTCAAAGGCCACTTCTACAGCTTTTTGAGCCGAAAGCAGCGCCGTCTGGCTCACAACTTCAACCCGGCCAGTAGCAGCAGCCACGGCTATCCCCACTAGCAGAAGACTAACCCAAATGACGTTAACCAATATCTCCCCTCCCGTTACCAGATTATGTTATACAGGAGGGGGTTAGAACTTCAGCGACTTACCTGGCTTGTTTCTGCCTCAACTTTGGGTATATCCCTATCTGTATTATACCCCACAAACTTTTGTAAACGATCCAAGATTTGGGGGGTAATATCAATTAGGCGATCAACAATGGCATTTCCATCTACGGGAAGTAAGCGAATCTGCCCGTTACCAACAACTAAGAAGCCGACTGGCTGGACCGAAACCCCGGCGCCGCTACCCCCGCCAAATGGCAAGTCTCGCTCAGTTTCGGCTGCCTTGCCATCCATGGGGCTAAACTCGCTGCCGCCAGCAGCAAACCCGCAAGACACTCGGGAGACCGGTATGATTACAGTTCCATCGGCTGTTTCCACAGCTTCACCAACAACCGTATTCACATCAACCATTCCCTTTATGCTTTCCATTGCTGTACGCATTAATGCCTCGATCGGGTGGTCCGCCACAAAGGTCGCTCCTTTCGTCCGGCATTATCAGTAATCCACCACCACACGAAGCGGATGGCTGCAACTATAATATGGCCCAATCGCCACTTGAGTATGCACCAAAAGTCTAGGCCTAATTCCGGCTTGAGAAAGCGTGGGGAAACCGCGTACTTTACCTTATCAGGGAATACCACCCGCACCTTTGACTGCAAACAGCTACTCACCACTCCTAAGCAAGCCCAAGCTAACCCAGCACCTATGGCAGTAAAGTATGGTTGGGCAAACCCTAATCCTACATTTATGTGCAGAAGTTCGCACGTGGCTTGCTTTAAGAGCTTATTGCCAAGAACAAGAAGTGGGAAGATCCCAAATATCCGCCTTAAGAAAGAAAATTTCAGCCTATGTCCGCCAGGGGCATAGGTTCCTGCTAGAGCTTGGGTATAGTGCTGTATCCGGGAAAAGTCTATATTTCGGGGCCAACTTCCAATCCATAAAATGATCTTTCCCCAGGACTGGCTACCGGAAAGCACACATCTTACTTCAAGCTTGATAGGAAGGAGCACTATGAGGCAAAGGGTGCCTATGCTGAAGGTCAAAATAAGTGCTCTCACCTGCCACCACACTCCCGGCAAGGGGTTTAGGTCAACCTTACCTCGTTAACTAAGTTTATCCAGGTTGAGCCGTCTCTATAGGTGGCAGCTCACTTATATCTCTCAAGCCAAAATACTCCAAAAACAAATTTGTAGTGCCGTAAAGCACAGGTCTTCCTGGACCGTCACCTCTGCCTACCTCCTTAATCAAACCACGCTCTACAAGAGTGGCAATAACGCTCTCCGACTTTATCCCGCGAATGGACTCGATCTCCAGCCGGGTAATAGGTTGTCGATAGGCAACGATAGCTAAGGTTTCTAGGGCAGCGCGGGAAAGGGGCGAGTAAGGACGGGCAAAAAGCTTCTCCAGAACACTTGCATATTGGGGACGAGTAACTAGCCGATACCCCCCTGCAACTTCTTCCAATGCCAGCCCCCGTGATGGAGATCCATACCAGCCCTTAACCTCCTCCAAAGCAGCTAGGACTTCCTCTCTAGAGGCTCCAGTAGCTTTTACCATATCATCCAGTGACACAGGGCGAGAAGATACGAACAGGATACATTCAATGGCTGCGGGAAGCAAGCTCACTACCGCCTCCAGCCAACGGTTTGATCTTGGCAACCCAAACGTCGCCAAACAAGTGGTCTTGCTTGAGGGTTAACCAACGCTTGCGCGCCATCTCCAACAGGCTTACAAACACCGCTATCCTTTGCCTCAAACGCAAACCCGCGACTAAACGGCGGAAGCTTATTCCTCCATGGCAATGGCTTAGGACCTGCTTAATCCATTCTGTAACTTGTCCTAAGTTCACTTCTTGCCAACCCTGAGTAAAGCTATCTTGAGTAGAGTTCTTCCCTTGGCTCACGATTGCTGACGCTATCTTGCCTATCTCCTCTACAGTAATCCCCGGCAGTAAATCGCCATAAAACTTGGCTTCAAACCCGGCACCATGGTTGCCGCTCAGATAGACATTAATTCGTTGCTCCATTAGCTGGGCTAATTTTGCCGATACTTCCTTAAACTCCTTGTACTGAGTCAGGCGCTGAACCAACCCGTCTCTTGACTGAGGTACCATATGGCCAACTTCTATCTCGGTACCATCGCCATTTTGTATGTCATCCGTGGGCAAGAGGGTCTTTATTTTCATGCGCAGCAAAGTTGCTCCCACAAGCAAGAACTCGCTTGCTAGCTCCAGGTTGAATTCTTGGGCAGCCCGGAGATAACTCATGTATTGCCTAGTTATTTCTACAACTGAAATATCATTTATGCTAACTTGGTTTTGTTCTATGAGATACAAGAGGAGATCTAGGGGCCCCGAGAACTTGTCGATAGTGATGGGGTAACTCATAGGTTAAAACCCCAGCCCGCTAAGCCACAGTATGCTGTTTAGAACCCAACCTGCCAAAGGCCCTACAACCCTGGTTATAATTCCAGTCGCAACTAACAGTAGCAGTAATAACGGTCCATACGCTTCCAACTGGTAAATGTAGTTTGCCGTCTCCCGCGACACTACCCCTGCCAGCACCCTAGAGCCATCTAAAGGGGGAATGGGTACCAGATTGAAGACGGCTAGATAGACGTTAAATACCAGCATAGCCTCAAGAAACTGGTACGCGTATAGGCTAGATCCTGCGAAACGGATAGCTATAGCGCTTAGGTACCCGATGACTAAATTCATCAACGGCCCGGCCATAGCTACCAACATCATGCCCTTTTGGCGATCGATTCGGAAATAGAAAGGATTAACTGGAACAGGCTTGGCCCAGCCGAATTTGGCTAGAATTAGCAGCAGAGTGCCTAATACATCCAAATGGGCTAAAGGATTCAGCGTTAATCTACCACTATTTCGGGGCGTAGGGTCGCCCAGCATATCCGCTACTCGCCCATGAGCGTACTCATGAAAAGTAAGGGCAACCAGGATGGCCGGGATTGAAACTAGGATCCATACCGAGGACTCCGGCACCAAAGAATTTCTCCCTTCGTCTCAGCTGGCGTTTTTGCTCCCCCCATTATAGCATGCTCAACTGCGACCCTCAAAAACAAGTCGTATCAGCTAGAGCTGCTTTAATCGGTTAATAAGAGGTCGTGACTAATCAGGTCGGAATACGTTTCCCTTCGCACTATCATCCGGGCTTGTCCATCCTTTACCAACACCATGGCTGGCCTTCCCAGCCGGTTGTAATTACTAGCCATTGAGTAGCAATAGGCTCCGGTGGCAGGAACAGCAATGATGTCGCCTGCCTGGCAAGAAGCCAGTTCTAGATCCCAGGCCAGCATATCGCCGGATTCGCAACACTTGCCAGTAAGAGACACACAGTTAGTATCTGCATTCCGTGCCTTATTGGCTACTATAGCTTCGTATTTGGCATTGTATAGGGCGGGTCGGATGTTATCAGCCATTCCCCCATCCACCGCCACATAGGTTCTAACTCCAGGAATCTGCTTGGTGGCCCCCACTGTATAGAGGGTGGTACCTGCTGGCCCTACAATTGAACGCCCAGGTTCTACTATTAGCATGGGCTTTGGCAATTGAAGGTCCTCGCACTCTCTACTTACTGCCTTACTAACAGTCGAAACATACTCTTCAATGGTAGGAGGCGCATCTCCTGGAACATAGTATATTCCTAGTCCACCACCCATATTTAAAATGTCCACAGAAACCTGATACCGGTCCCTAATGGTCTTCATAAAAGCAACCATAGCTTTGGCTGCCAGTACATATGATTCTAATTCAAAGATTTGTGAGCCTATATGGCAGTGAATCCCTCGCAAGCTAAGCGTAGGCTCATCAATTACTTTTTTGACTGCCAGCAAAGCATCCCCATTTTCGAGAGTAAAACCGAATTTAGAATCAATCTGCCCGGTTTGAATAAACTCGTGGGTATGAGCCTCAATGCCTGGAGCGATTCGAAGTATAACATTAGCTGTAATGTGACGGCGGCTGGCCAGCCTGGACAACAGCTCAATTTCATGGAAATTATCTACCATGAAATAGCCGATCTTTCTATCTAGTCCCAAAGCTATTTCTGCTTCGGTCTTGTTATTGCCATGGAAAAAGATACGTTCTGGAGGAAAGCCGGCGGCCAAGGCCGTAAACAGCTCTCCTCCAGATACCACGTCCAGACCTAACCCTTCCTCTTTGATGATCTGGCAAATGGCTAAGTTCAGCAGGGCTTTCCCGGCGTAGACCGTTAACGCGTTGTGATAATGCTCACTAAAAGCCCGCCTATACCGCCGACAAGCATCACGCAAGCATTCTTCGTCCAAAACGTATAGTGGAGTTCCAAAGTGTTTCGCTAGTTGAACCGTATCGCACCCACCAATGGTTAAGTGCCCTTGTTCGTTGATTTGCATCGTGCCGCGAAGTTTCATGGAACACCCCTACGCTGTTTTTTCTACCCCGCCTGAGGCAACGCCTGCAGAAACGATGCTAGCTCCTCATCGGTTGGTTCCACATCAGAGATCTGCTCTGCCATATAAGCTTCATAGGCGCTGAGATCAAAGTGCCCATGTCCGCTGAGTCCGAACAGGATGGTCTTTTTAACTCCGTCTTTGCGGCACTGTATGGCTTCGGCAATTGCCGCTGCAATGGCGTGAGCGCTTTCAGGAGCAGGCAGTATACCCTCATTGCGGGCAAACAGTATGGCTGCTTCAAATACTTCCTTTTGCCCTACTGCTACAGCTTCAATTATCTTATCGTGATACAATTGACTTACCAAGGGGGAATCCCCATGATACCTCAACCCGCCAGCGTGAATGCCAGGCGGAACAAAGTCGTGTCCCAAAGTATACATCATCATCATCGGTGTCAGACCAGCAGTGTCGCCAAAATCATAAGCTAGCTTGCCCCTGGTTAAGGTTGGACAGGCCTTCGGTTCGACTGCCACCGCTCTAATTGGTTGACCTTTAAATTTATCTTGTAAAAACGGAAAACTTAAACCGCTGAAATTGGAACCTCCACCACAACAACCAATTACTACGTCTGGGTATTCGCCGACCTCCCTCATCTGCTGCCTGGCCTCGAGCCCGATAATACTTTGGTGCAATACCACATGGTTGAGGACACTACCTAATGAGTAATTAGTATCAGCATTCTTGACAGCAACTTCAACTGCCTCGCTAATAGCAATGCCTAAAGTTCCCGGAGAATCAGGGTCTCGAGCTAGTACTTGGCGCCCGGCCTCGGTTGTATCGCTTGGACTAGGAATCACCCTTGCCCCGAAAACTTCCATAAAAGAGCGTCGGTATGGCTTTTGTTGGTAACTTACCTTTACCATATACACTTCGCATGCCAGCCCAAAAAAGCTACAGGCTTGACTGAGAGCACTGCCCCACTGGCCAGCGCCGGTCTCGGTAGTCAACCGTCTGACTTTGGCCTTCTTGTTATAGTAAGCCTGAGCCACAGCTGTGTTTAGCTTATGGCTTCCTGCTGGGCTCACTCCCTCATACTTGAAATAGATATGGGCTGGTGTGTCCAAAGCCTTTTCCAGCCGCCAGGCTCGGTACAGAGGAGTCGGCCTCCACATTTTGTAGAGCTCGCGAACCTCGCCCGGGATTTCAATATATCGTTCCCGACTGACTTCCTGTTCAATCAAGGCTGGGGGAAAAATTGCCGCTAGATCATCCGGCCTCACCATCTCGCCCGTCCTGGGGTTCAAGGGCGGTGGTGGAACATTAGGCATATCGGCTTGAATGTTGTACCAATGAGTTGGTATTTGATCCTCCCTTAATAGGATCTTGCTAAACTCAGCTCGACTCATCTTCCTGGTCTCCTCTCCCATCAAAGTATGTAGTATGTGGTTTTGTTATAGCGTCATTATATGTGAAAAAGACCATGGCTGTCCAGGATATTTTCACCTGCGGCGCGGTTTTCTAGCCGGACCGGGCAAGGAATACTTCATTCCTGACTGCAAACCAGCAAATGCAGCTTTAATAGCTCGCCAGTTAAAAGGAACTAGAGGCCAAAGATAGGGTAGTCCAAAAGATTTGGTACCTGCTAACAGAGCAAACAGGAAGAGCAGCACCAATATGAAGCCGGCTAGACCAAAGACGCCAGTGGCAACAAGTAGCAAAATTCTCGCCAGGGTATTGGCCCAACTTAGGTCCACGTCAGGAGTTGCCAAAACCCCCAGTGCCACCAGAGTACTGTAAAACACCGTCTCTGGCGCCAATAGCCCAACCCCAACACCAACTTGGCCAGTGAGTATCAGCGCAATAAGAAGGAGGGGGGTACCAAGGCGATACGGTCCATTGGAAACCAAGAGACGACCCAGATCAAACACTAATTCAGTCATTAACAGTTGCCCTAGCAGACTCACCTGCCCAACTTCGAGGCCGCTTAGCCCCAAAAACCTTAGGGAGGAAGGGAGTAAACCAGGGTACAGTGATACCAATAACCACAGTGGGGTCAAGAAAATAGAAATTAGTATTGCTATAGCCCTTAGTAGTCGCACCAGCAACCGTGCCATGGGGCAAAGTCTATAATCGGTTGAAGCCCTCAGCAGGTCAAAAAGTGAGGTAGGAATAGCTGCGGCCCAAATACCGTCCTCCCCCAATACTACTAGATGCCCAGTTCGTAAATTGATCACGACGTCGTCTAAATTTTCAAGGCGGCGCATTAGTGGATAAGGGTGCCATTTATTTTTTCCATTAGTCAGGCCATCCAGTAACGTCTCGTTAGAAGGGAAATTAGTTAATTCCTGCAGAAGCTTGGATTTCACTGACTCGACAAGGGTTAATTCGACCAGCCCGTCAATATAGGCTAAAGCTAGTGAGTTAGAATCATTGCGGGGAGAGCTGAGGATGTCAATTCGTAAATCAGGATCCTCGAGCTGGGCCTTGAGATTGGCTACCGTTAGCCTGGTATTCATGGCGGTGCACTCGCTATTGCACTCCTGAAGGTCGGAAAAGAACAGCCATAACGTAACCAAAGACAACGGCGGCTGCTATTCCAGCACTAGTTGCCTCTATGCCTCCTGAAAAAGCACCGAGGATTCCTTTTGAGGCTATCCCCTTCGCAACGCCTTGAGCTAGGCTGTGTCCAAACCCGCTAAGGGGTATGCTAGCTCCAGCCCCTGCAAATTTCACCAGTGCGCCATACGCTCCGACGGAGCTGAGTATGGCTCCACCACATACGTAGCCCACCAAAATATGGGCTGGAGTGATCTTATAGGGCGTAAGATCCATGATCAACTGGCCTATGAGGCAAATCAAGCCCCCTATTAGAAAAGCCTTGAGCAGCATCATTGATGCTCACCCCCAGTTACACCATCTCTAAGGCTACTGCATGGCCAATGCAGGGTATTGTTTCCGCTTGCTCTGTTGAAGTCTTGCTCAGGAGCGCACCAGTTCCTATCCCAAGAACTCGCTTGTAAGTTCCGTCCCGCATTTTGTTTACTAACCAACCCGCAACCACCACAGCCGAGCAGGCACAACCGCTTCCACCGGCATGCACATCTTCCTCAGGACCAAAAATTAGTAAACCACAGTCCTGATAATTACTAGCCAAGTCATACCCTTCTGCTTCTGCCAACCTTAACGTCAGCTCTTTTCCCACCGCTCCTAGGTCACCAGTCAGTATCAGGTCATAGTCATTGGGACGTCGCCCTGTATCCCGAAAATGAGTAACAAGAGTGTCGACCGCAGCTGGAGCCATGGCTCCACCCATATCATTTGGGTCTTTTTGACCTAGACTAATTACCTTCCCAACAGTGGCATAGGTGATGCGTGGCCCCATCCCCTGTCGGCCCAACATGCACGCCCCAGCTCCGGTTACTGTCCATTGGGCTGACAAGGGCCGTTGAACACCTTGCTCGGTAGGAAATCGATATTGGCGCTCAGCTGTATCATAATGGCTGGAGGTGGCGGCTACTACATTGTTGGCAAACCCGCCATCAATTAGCATAGCTCCCAGCGCTAAACCTTCAAACATAGTAGAACAGGCTCCATACAGTCCAAGAAAAGGTATAGATAGCGACTGAGCAGCAAAATTTGCAGAGATGGTTTGGTTTAATAAGTCGCCTGATAGCAAGTAATCTATGTCTTGGTTCCGTAATCCCGCCTTAGCTATGGCTAGCTCGATAGACTCTTTCAGCATTTTTCTTTCGGCCCGTTCCCAAGTTTTCTCACCATAATACGAGTCAGGGACAATTCGATCGAAAGTGGCCCGCAACGGCCCTCTACCCTCCTTGGGGCCAACTACGGACGCGGCTGCAGCAATATAGGGAGGAAAAGAAAACTTTAAGGTCTGCTTACCCACTTTTTTTAGCGGCGCGCTCACTGGCAATCACCCTAAGACGACGCTAAAATGTTGCTTAACTAATATAAAAGAGTATAAGGCCTATTAGCACAGAAGTAATAAACCCATAAGTGAGAACAGGACCAGCTACAGTAAACATCCTAGCGCCGATTCCAAAGACGAAACCCTCCTTCCGATATTCCATAGCCGGTGCTACTATGGAATTGGCAAAACCGGTGATGGGGATGATGGCTCCCGCTCCACCTATCTTGGTTAAACGATCGTAAAGACCTAGGCCAGTGGCCAGTGCCCCACCAAATACCATGGTCATGCTTGTAGCCGAGCTGGCAGCTTCGAAGCTATAACCTAATTGCTGAAAATAGCCAAAAAGAGCTTGAGCTATTAAGCAAATCAAACCTCCAACTA
>JACIYF010000104.1 GCA_014360065.1 Clostridia bacterium
GTGACCCAGGAAAACCAACGTTTCTTTACCTCCCTTGAGCGAGAAGCGTTGACCTGTGGCCGGTGTGGCTGTTGCCGCAGTTCCTGCCCGGTTTACCAGCTAGTAGGCTGGGAATCCGCTTCCCCCCGGGGCAAGATTACCCTGGCCAAGGAAATCTTCGCCAAGAAAAACCAAGCGGTTTTAAGCCAGGAATTTATAGAGAGGATGGCCCAGTGCACCCTATGTGGCGCCTGCGCCGAGGCTTGTTCGACTGGTATTGACACGGTATCTTTCTGGCTGGAGCTGAGGGAGCGCATCGCCCGCCTAGGCAAGGCCCCCCAGGCCTATACCGCCCTTAGGGATAATGTCTTAGCCAACAAGAACATCTCGACATTTAGCAACCAGGATCGGCTGGAGTGGGCCGAGGAGTTGGATGAAGAACCCGAGGGGCTGGAGCTCAAGGCAGGGGCTGAGGTTTGCTATTTCGTGGGTTGCGTTTCTTCTTTCTTCCCCCAATCTGCCCAAGTTCCCTTAGCAGTCACCCAGCTTTTGATGCAGGCAGGGATTGATTTTACCACCATGGGCGGAGAGGAGTGGTGTTGCGGGTTTCCTATGCTCCGGGCGGGGTTTGGCCGCGATGCCGAGAAATTGGCCCGGCACAACGTAACCAAGCTCAAAGGGCTAGGTATTCATACCCTGATTGCCAGTTGCGCCTCCTGCTATCACGTGTGGCGGTATGACTATCGCCGGGAATTGGGCGGCTATGAGCTGGAGATCTTGCACACTTCCGAGTACCTGGGGCGCTTGGTGAGGGAGGGGCGGCTTAGGCCTCAAGAATTGGAAGCAGTGGTTACGTATCACGATCCGTGTGACCTGGGGCGCAACAGTGGGGTTTATGATGCTCCCCGCCAGACCATCAAAAGTATTCCCGGCGTCGAGCTGGTGGAAATGGACCACCACCGAGAGGAGGCTATCTGCTGCGGCGGGGGTGGCAATTTGCAGAGCGTTGACCCGGAGCTGGCGGCCCGGATTGCTGAGCTGCGGGTGGCGGAAGTCAAGGAGACTGGAGCCAGCATCGTGGTATCGGCTTGTCAGCAGTGTGAGCAAATGCTGGCTGCGGCGGTGCGCCAAGCTGGTTTGCCGGTGAGGGTGATGGATATTAGCGAACTGCTATTGGAAGCCGTATCTGGTTGAGGGGTGAAGAGGTGGCCCGGGCTTATGCCTGGAGCCAGGAACGGGACGATCTCCGTGGCCAAGAGTTGCGGGAAGAGGTTGTATACCTGTAAAGGAGGTCAAAACTATGGCTTTGAAGGCAGCATTTATGTTTGTGGCTCCTGAGGCGGAAGCCGAGAAGCACCGGGCGGTGGTGGTCACTTCAGCAGTGGAGCTTACCGTAGTGGGGGTGAAGGACTATCAGGCGGCTGTTCAAGCGGCAAAGCAGCTGGTGGCCGAGGGCGTAAGCGCCATTGAACTATGTGGGGGCTTTGGCATCGAGGGCGCCGCGGCAGTGAAGAAAGCGGTCCAAGGAAAAGCGGTAGTAGGCGTAGTCAGGTTTGATAATCACCCGGGGCTCCAGTTCAAGAGCGGTGACGATTTGTTTCAGTAGGCCTAGTAGACGATGAGCTGGTTTGAGTTCTTGTAAGAGCTTAAGGGCTGCAGGAATAAAGGGTTAGGTGGTGGGAAGGTGGTGGATGTTTACAATCTAGGCGCAGTAACCTGGGTGGAGTCTCAGTCTCTATATCATGCCCTGGCCTATTTGAACCGGGAAGGATTGATCATCTGCTACCCCACTAGCCCTTATGTCTGCCTAGGGCTCCATGATGACCTAGAGCAGGAGATTGATTGGAAGTACTGCCGGGACCAGGGAATTCCGCTCTTGCGCCGAGAGACTGGCGGTGGGGTGGTTTACCTTGATAGCCGACAGATTTTCTTTCAACTAGTGTTGCGCCGGGATAACCCGTTGGTACCCTTATGTCGGCCGCTTTTCTTCCAGCGATTCTTGCGTCCAGCCATATCAGTCTGCAGGGACCTAGGCTTGCCGGCGGCAATAAAAGCCCCGGCTGACATTGTGGTGGCAGGGCGTAAGTGCTCCGGGAACGGTGCTGGCGACATCGGGCAGTGCGTTGCCTATGTGGGAAATATCTTACTGGACTTTGAATTCGAGATCATGAGCCGGGTACTTCGGGTGCCTGGGGCTGTTTTCCGGCAGCAACTGGAGAAGGCCATGCGACGGTATATGACCACGCTGGGGGAGTGGCTGGGGCGGTCACCTGGCTATGCAGAACTTTCCCAGGCATTGGCGGTGGCTTTTGGTCGAGAGCTAGGGGAGCTCCGTCCTCGCCAGCCCGATGCCGATCTAATGAATTGTGCCCACAAGGTGGGAGCGCGGCTGGTTAGCCCCGAGTGGCTGGGTGCGCCCGGCCGCAGAAGTCGAAAGCGCCGGGTAAAGATTGCCGAGGGAATCTACCTTCTGGAGGCTCGGTTGGCTGGAGGCAGGCCCGCGGTGGTGCTGGTAAAGGACGGCTTGGTGGAGGAAGTGAGCCTAGCTTGCGGTCAGGTGGATACCTGGGCGGATGGCCAAGCCGGCAGCCAAAATCAATCCTGGGGAAGCGAACTGGAAAGGTATGTTGGTCGCCCGTGGCGCGAGGGCGAGGAGTGGTTAGCTTATAGTCAGTAGCAAAGGGGAGATATGAATGTACCTCTTCGACCTGGGAGTATTGCCGGGGCAATCCTCCATGACCATCTTCCATGCTTTAGCCCGATTGGGCATAGAATCGTTGGTCTTGGTGTCCCCCAAGACCCCGCTAGTGAGCGTTGGCTACTTCCAAGATCTCGGGGGAGTAGATCTGGATTACTGCCAGCGGCACGGTATTTCGGTCATGCGCCGCGAGCTCGGCGGTGGTACTACCTTGCTGGACCAAAATCAAGTCTTTTATCAGGTGGTCCTGAAAAAGAATAATCCTATCCTACCGGGCAATATCGATCAGCTCTACCGTGACTTTTCTAAGCCGGTCATCGGTGCTTATGCGGCGCTAGGGGTTAAAACCAAGTTTAAGCCGGTCAATGACATTGTCACTCTTGAGGGCCGGAAGATCTCGGGTGAGGGCGGAGGAGACATCGGCGATTGTATCGTGTTTGTAGGCGGGATCCTCATGGATTTTGATTTTGGTCTGATGAGCAGGGTGCTAAAACTACCGGACGAAAAATTCCGCGACAAGGTTCATAAGACCATGGAAGAGAATCTTACCACACTGAAAAGGGAGTTGGGTGTAGCCCCAGACCGAAAGGCGGTAATTAGAGCCCTATCCGTCAATTTTGAAAAAGCCCTGGGAAAACTCACTCCGGCCCAGTTGCCAGGCGAAGTCTGGTCTTTGGCCCGGAGTCTGGAACAGCAGTTCACATCGGAAGCGTTCATGCGCAAGAACGATCGCCGGATGGGTTACTCCGGGCAAAACCGCGTTAAGATTAACGCTGAGGTTAGCCTGTGGCAGGGGGTGCATAAGGCCCCGGGAGGACTGATCTAAGCGATAGTCACCACAAAAGGTGGTGTCATTGACGAGCTGCAGATCCTCGGGGATTTTACTTTCTATCCCAAAGATTTGCTGTTCCAGCTGGTGAACAATTTGACCGGGGTACCCTACCAACTGGCAGCGGTTCGGGATAAGCTGGAAGAATTATTAGCCAAGAATGATTTTGAAATGCCGGGGGTTTCAGCCGATGATCTCTGCCAGGCTATCATCGGCAAGGCCCGGGCGGAGGTGCAGGATTGTGGGAGCCAACATGCAACCTGAGCTACGGCGTTTTCCCACCGACCTTTGGTATGACCGCAACCATTACTGGCTCCGAGTCGATGGCCACCAAGCCGTGGTGGGGCTGACCGGTTACGGCCTGAGCCTGATTGGGGAGATCGCTTACTTGGAGCTACCTCCGGCCGGCACCAGCATCCGTCAGGGGGAAGGATTAGGTTCGGTTGAATCTGGCAAGTGGGTGGGAAAATTGACAGCGCCAGTTAGCGGAACCATATTGGAAACCAATTCGGCGCTAGAGGCAGAGCCTGACCTAATTAACCGTGATCCCTATATGCGAGGCTGGATGTTTAAGGTTAGAATTGATAAGCTAGAAGAGTTAAACTGCTTAATGGACCAAGCTGCTTACGTGGGTTGGATCGATCAACAGGCATGCTGCCAACGTGGGTAAGGCTAAAGAGTATGCTAGGCGAGGGGAGAGTTGTGGCTAAGCACTTACTACAGGCCAACCGGGCGGTATTCATGATCATTGACTTGCAGGAAAAGCTAATGAAAGTTATGGACCATGCTGGGCAGGTCTACAAGAATACCAGACTTTTGTTGGCTGCCTGCCACGAGATGAACATACCGGTGGTGGTTACCGAGCAGTATCCTAAAGGTTTAGGGCATACGGTACCCGAAGTGGCGGAGAACCTAGGCGAGCATGTGAAGCTGGAAAAGGTGAGCTTCTCGGCCTGCTCGGAGGATTGCCTGAGGGTGTTGCAGCAGCTGGGCCGCCGCCAGGTGCTAGTGGCGGGAAGCGAGGCCCATATTTGTGTTTTCCAAACGGTCAGGGACCTTATCATGGCCGGGTTTGAGGTTTTCGTAGTTCGCGATGCAGTTTGCTCCCGGTTCAAGAGTAATTTCAAGAATGGCCTGGAACTGATGCGGGATGAGGGCGCGGTGATAACTAACGCTGAGACAGTGGTCTTTGACCTGCTTAAGAAAGCGGGGATAAAGGAGTTTAAGGCCCTTGCTCCCCTACTGAAATAATTGGAAGAAGGATGGCTCGATTGAGTCGCTTGAAGACCGCTTTTGTGGATTCCCATTCTTATGACCCTTGGTACAATCTGGCGCTAGAAGAGTATCTGCTAAACCATGTAGCTGAAAACCAAGTCATCCTCTACCTTTGGCAGAATGACCATACTGTAGTCATTGGCAAGCATCAAAACCCTTGGAAGGAATGTGCCTGCCGGCAGTTGGAAAGTGAGGGCGGGAAACTTGCCCGCCGGTTGTCTGGGGGCGGGGCGGTCTACCACGATCTGGGGAATCTGAACTTTACCTTCGTCATGGACCGCAAGCTCTATGACCTGGACAAGCAATTAGGCGTACTGTTGCAGGCTGTTAAGGATCTCGAGGTAGATGCCGAGTTTTCCGGTCGCAATGATTTGGTGGTGGGGGGTAAAAAATTTTCCGGCAACGCCTTTTGTCTCAAACCCAAAACTGCTTACCACCATGGCACGGTGCTGGTCAACACTGATTTGAGCAAACTTGAGCGTTATCTTTGCCCTTCCAAGGAGAAAATTGCTTCTAAGGTAATTGATGCCCAGTCGGTGCGCTCCCGGGTGGTCAATCTGGCCAGCCTGAACCCAAGGATCACGGTGGCATCAGTCTGGCAGAGTCTCAAGGAGAGCTTTGCTGCCGGCTACGGTTACTATGAGACGGAAATTGACGTAAGTTCGGCTCAAGCTTCCCTGGAAATCCAGAGGCTGTACCGGAAATATGCTTCCTGGGAGTGGCGGTACGGGGAAAGCCCGGATTTCGATATTTCCTATCGCCACCGGTTTGACTGGGGAGAAATCGAGATGTGCTTTTCGGTCGAAGATGGCCAAGTCGAAAGGGCGGCGGTCTACTCCGATGCCATGGATTGCGGCCTGATCGAGGATCTGGCCCGGGCGCTCCAGGGCATTCCTTTCCGTAAGCAGGCCATCATGGACCGGGTGGCGGGCATAGCCATCGGAGAAAGAGAGTCCTTGGTCCAGGATTTGTTGGCATGGCTCCAGACTGCCTGTTAGGCCTAGGTGCCCACTGGCGAGCCGAAGGCCCTTCTCAAATAGCTTGTCCCAAGGAATAGTCAGACCGCCGGCCTTGGCCGGGCCAGCCATGCCCGCTGGCTGCCCGCGGTCTGGGTTGGTGGGAAGCTGCCATCCCGGTCGCTCAACTATCTCGGGGCGTCAGGACAATTTGAACTGGGCTACAGCTTCCTGAAGCTCTAGAGCTAGTTGGGCCAAGGACTGGGCGGAAGCCGCTATCTCCTCGGCTGTGGCATTTTGTTCTTCAGTACTGGCCGATACTTCTTCCACGACGGCGGCATTCTCCTGGGCCACTGCCGCGATCGACTGGATGTTGTTACTGATGCCTTGGGCATGGTTGTTCACCTGTTCAGCGAAGCTGGCTATTTCTTGTATGCTTTCGGTCACACTGTTCACGGCTTCAGAAATCTCTTCATCCTCCGGGCCAGGGCGTGGCTTATCTCGGCCTCTTGCGCTCCAAGGTGAGGGCACAGTCAGGTTTGCCACCGGCGCGCTGTCCTTTAAGGAGATTGGGCTTGGCTTGGCTCCTTGTTGCTCCTGGTCAGTTCCATAGCGGCCAGCACCGCCTGGTGGCATTCCGCCTGGCCAGTGCTTCCCGGGACCAAATCAGTAATGCCGGCCGGGCCGTATTTCTCCCTGATCTGGGCCCGGCTCAAGAATTCCACCGGCCAGCCCAGGGCATCGCCGATGGCACCCCCGATCAGGCAGCCGCGAAAATGCTGCTGGTCTCTTCTCTTGCTCATGGGCCCACCTGCCTTTTTGGTAAACACCGACCTTGGCCAGCTTCTCTCCACCCAGCCCTAAGGTTAATACGCCTACTCCTCCAGGGATACCAACAGCGGAGGCACGACTTGGGCCAAGTATTGCTTCACCTGCTCCCAGCTCACCGGACGCAGTAGCACCGGATCTTTTTCCCTTTCCGCATCGGCAAAATAGGTAAGGCTTTTGAGTATATGGTAAAGATTGAAGTTGGTGCCGCTAAATTTCTGGCGATAGAGATCGAGGCAGCTTTTCAGGTCAGCTATTTCCTGAGCAATAAAGTAAAGATCAAAGAAATCTTTCTTGCTTCCCCGGGAGGCAATGGCCTCTATTTTCATCGGAGCGATATCCTGCGGCGAGGCTACGGGACAACCTTTAAAGGCAGTTGGGGCAGCCAGAAGGGGGTACTTGTAGTAAAGAAAACTCACCTTAGTTCCCTGGAGAATGCCGTGGATGGTGCCCCACTTGGCATTTAGCAATTCAAAGCTGCCAAGCTCCTCCAACCTTTGCCTTAGCATCAAGGTATCGATGTGGCTAGGGGAGAAAAAATCTAGGTCCTCGGAAAGGCGGTGGCCCAGGTGCAAAGCTAAAGCGGTACCGCCAGCCAGGTAAAAGTCATCGAGAATATGGGATGAGGCTAATAGTTCCAATACTTGGAGCCCGTGCGGTGGTAAGGCGGACGCAAACACCGGACCTCTTCCTCCTTGAGGTGATAGTAGCAACGCCAAAAGGAGCCGGTTTTGGCGGATAGTCTGGGGCTAGTCTTGATTACCTCCAGCACATCTTGGTGGCGGTATTGCCTTAGAACCCACCGGATAGCTTGGGTATCTCCGTATTCCAATAAGCGTTCTAAGATAAAGTAGCTATCAGCCTTAGGATCTAGCCCCTCAAAGGGCACATCCCAGAAAAACTTGGTTAAGAAAGGTGGAAGCTGCATGGATTTGCCCCCAAAACCCCCTGTCTCCATTTTAACTTTTCAGTCACCACTACTATACCATCTTTTAGGCGGGATGCCAAAGTTTGCCCTGCTTAGGTCCGGGTGCCCTACCCCCGGTGGCTCCAGGCGGGGTACATGGTCTAAAGGATTCGGGGCCAAGATGAGGAAAGATGACACTCCATGCCACCGGCAGCTAGTAAGCGCCTGGCTGGCCAAGGGGCGTTCTCCGACACCGACCTGATCGCCTACGGACCGGTGAGGACCCTGGAGGAAATCGTCTTCTTCTTCGACCAGAAAAGCTTTTATTCAGCCAAAGAGGTTATAGGATGTCTCCAGGCGATTTAAAGCCCACCACCAGGGTGAGGCTTAGGACTTCATCAGGGTAACGATATAAGTATTAAAGCTAACACTCCAAATCAAAGAGTACGGTAGGCTGGGAGCAAGACCATGGCTTCCGATAGGAATAGCAACCTTTGCCATGATGATAGCTGGGCCGCAGATGGCCATGGAGGAACCCGATGGCAAAGGAACAGGATTTAGCTATTGCACCGTGCTATTCCATTTGCAAGAACTCTGCTGCTGTCATGATTTTTGGATTCACGACGCCGGATTCAAGAAAATCCTTGTCGCCAGTAATCAGCACGTCGGCTTTTGCTTGAACAGCGGCTCGGAGAATCGGCCGGTCGAGAATGTCCCGAACAAGGGCCTCATCGCATATATCAACAGCCGGAGTTGGGACGACCTCGAGGACGGTAAGCGATAGCGCCAAGAAACGTTCAAGGGCCTGGATTTTGTGAGGGAATTTCCGGTTGTATACCCGCCGCAGTTCATCGATGTTTTGGTCGCAGACCATTCCGTGATTGGGGTGGGTAACGGCTTTGACATACGCCTGATAGGGAGTTCCGGTGCTGCTTAAGGACGCGGAAATCAGAATGTTGGTGTCAATCAATACCCTCATAAGCCTTCAATCTCCGCGCGAACACTCTTCACCAAATCCATAACATCATCATCGGTGCGGATTCCGGCCTTTTCTGCTTCCCCTTCCATTTCCTTTTGTAGCATTTTCATGGCGTAGACAGCCGAATTCATAAGGATGACCCGATCCTCTTCGCAGATGAGAGTGACGCGGTCTCCAGTGGAAAGGCGCAGTCTTGAGCGGATATCTTTAGGAAGTGTGATTTGTCCTTTGGACATCACTTTTGCGTTATCAACTATAGGAATATTCATGGTAGAACCTCCCTATTGAACTTGAAAGTAGGGTCTACCCTACTTATCCTACCATTAGTATATGCTAGATCCCACTGAATTACAATAAGTTCCCGCCGTGCGGGCGGAGGTAGATAGCAGTGAAAAACCAGCCTCGCAACTAAAGGAAAGGGCCTTTCCCCTACCGCTTCTACGATTACCGCCACACTACTCGCTCAGTATCAGTGACCGCTAGGCGGTAGTGGGGATAAGCGGTTATGGCCCAGTCCACCTGTTAGGCCTAGGTGCCCACTGGCGAGCCGAAGGCCCTTCTCAAATAGCTTGTCCCAAGGAATAGTCAGACCGCCGGCCTTGGCCGGGTCAGCCATGCCCGATGGCTGCCCGCGGTCTGGGTTGGTGGGGAGCCGCCATCCCGGTCGCTAAACTATTCTCAGGGCGTCAGGA